>SVNI01000048.1 GCA_015066975.1 Ruminococcus sp.
TGAAATAGATTTCGGCTCGCTTGCCAAGGGCTACACCAGTGACAGGCTGATGCAGTTATTCAAAGAAAACGGCGCAGAATCCGCGATTGTGAATCTTGGCGGAAATGTGCAGACACTCGGCACAAAACCTGACGGAAGCCCGTGGTCAGTCGGGATAGTCAATCCCCTGTCCCCTGCTGAAAATCTGTGTATCGTAAAAATTGAGAATCAGGCTGTTATCACTTCCGGCAATTATGAACGCTATTTTGTCGGCGACGACGGAAAGACTTACTGGCACATCATTGACCCAAAAGACGGCTATCCGGCGGATAACGGCTTGATTTCGGTCACAGTTATCGGCGAAAGCGGTCTGCTGTGTGATGCGCTCTCAACAGCATTATTCGCCGAAGGCACAGAACAGGCCGTTCAGCATTATCAGGCTTCTGATGATTTCGAGATGATTCTTGTCACGGATGACGGAAAAATTCTGCTTTCCGAGGGCATTCAGGATAATTTCCAGAATATCAGCACACTGCCTGTTGAGGTGATTCCGCATGAATGAAACAGCATTCAAGCCGGATAAGAAAATCATCATCCTACTGATTCTGACAGTTTTGATTCTGATTTTATGTATCATATGGACAGTATCGGCATTCCGGAAGCCGGAAAGCCGGAAAGTTCTGATAATTCAGGATAATCAGATAATACAGGAAATCAGTCTTGATTCGGCAGAAAATCAGGAATTTAAAATTCTTTCTGCTGACGGTGGCTGGAATCTCATCCGGATTGAGAATCATGAAATCTGCATTTCTGATGCCGACTGTCCCGACCAGACCTGTGTAAAGACAGGGGTACTTCGTTCTGAAAATCTGCCGGTTGTGTGTCTGCCTCACAAGCTGATTATCCGCTTTGCCGAAGAAGGAGAAATTTCATGAAGCTCAGAAAATTAACAGAACTCGCCATGCTGACGGCACTGGCACTGATTATTTTTGTGATTGAACTGCATTTTCCGGATATCGCCATACCGGGGGTAAAACTGGGGCTTGCGAACATCATCACGGTATATGCGGTATTTAAATACAAACCGTCAGAAACGGCCATGCTTGTGGCTTGCCGGGTGATTCTGGGGGCAATGTTCACCGGAAATATGAGTGCTTTGATATACAGCGCATCCGGTGCTTTGATGTGTCTGCTGGGAATGCTGTATCTGAAGCGTTTTCTGAATCTGAATTATATCTGGCTGTGCAGTATTCTGGGCGGAATGCTTCACAATATCGGGCAGATACTGTCTGCTGTGGCTGTGATGCAGACAACAGCGGTGATTTCCTATCTGCCGATTCTGATACTTTCAGGAAGCGTGGCCGGGCTGTTCACCGGACTGTGTGCGCAGGCAGTTCTGAAACGATTCCGAAAAACAGAATATCCGTGAAGAAGTGATTCTTCACGGATATTTTTATTTTATTTCTGGATTAAGATTTTTTTGAGCTGAATTAAATCATAGATATTCCAGATGCCGTCGCCGTTGAGGTCATAATCTTTTCCGTCCGGAATGGTGACATTTCTGCCGTGCAGATAGTCCTGTAAGATTTTGACATCAGAAGCATCAAAGGCAGATACTGCAAGAGAAGCATAATCGGCTGTAAACGTCTTGAAATTTGAATAAACTGTTCCGTCAGAAGCGGTTATCTGTTCCCACGGATTCCAGCGGCTGCCTTTGCCTGTCGAAGCGGATTTCAGATAGTTGCCGTCTGCATCTTTCAGGCGAATCTGAACGGTATTGAGGGCAGTACTGCTTTTTTCGAGCAGAGAGGGAGAAACTTCAATAGAAGCAGACAAATCATCCTGAATCTTGGCTTCTCCGGCGAACTTGCCATTGACATGGAATGTGACAGTTTCAGCAGAAACAGCAGCAGCCTGGGCAGTAATGACAAGTTTTCCGTCTCTCTGGGAAATACTGCTGATTTCCAGATTATCAGAAGCCTGATAGCCGAGGGATTCTGCAAGGGTTTCGGGGCTGGTGAACTGGGCATCCATCCACTGATAGCGATTTTTGACGTAAGTTTTCGTTTTGGAGACTTCTTCCGCCCAGTCCGTGCCGGAATGCCATTTCTGAGTATCGGCGAGCGCAGCAGTTTCGATTTTATCGGCATAGCTGTCGATTTTTCCGCCGTCGGCATAGATTTCAGCGAATTCGGCCTGATGTGCCTGATAGAGTTCATAAGCCTTGGTGATAAAATACGGGTCTTTTGCGAGATATTTATACCAGTGAACGGATTCGTTATAATAAGTCTGAGAAGTCCACCATTCATTTGTGGGGACGGTGTAGCCGGCATTCCACGTCCAGTCGTAGTCCCATGCAGGGCCTATTTTGAAGACGCTTCCGAAATCTTTATACATGTAATTGCTGAAACGCATTCCGTCAGAATTGGAAGTCAGTTCGAGAATCATCCAGTATTTTACAAGCGAATCCATATCGAACAGGTCAGAATAATGCTTGTCATCCAGATAAAAATCATCTGCGCTGACAGCATCTTCAAAATTCTGAATATAATTTTTCGCATAGTTATACATCTCGGAATTGGTGACGGCATATTCAGGACTTTTGAACTGTACGGGCTGAGAACCGGCTGTTTCAAAATCAGAAACCTGTTTTGTGTGATACGCATCATAAGTATCTAATTCAAGCAGATAACCGCCGTCAATGCCATCCGGCAGAGTGATGTAATCATTCACTTGATAGGTTTTGTTATTATAAGAGAACGTTCCGGAAGTGACCCATTCCAGATTCTCGACAAGCTGGTCTTCGAGTTCGTCCCGCTGGTCTTTTGTCATGCCGGAGGCTTTCTCCTCCGTGTAGACAGCTTTTGCAATATCTTCGGCGGTATCTTCCCAGTCATAGATATTGACGCGTTCCTTGCCGATTCTGACGTTTTCGCTGAGATGGTACAAGCCGTGATATTCGCCGTTCAGGACGACCACGACGGGCTGATTGTTGGCAGTATATTCCATATCGAGCGTTTCGGAAATGCCGGGCATCACACCGTTTCTGACATGAGTGGGGTCAACATATTCGGCAATCAGAACCCAGTGTTTATTTGCGCCCATACCGAACAGGTCGGTTTTGGTATCCAGTTTGATTTTATAAGGCTTTTTGGGATGCTCCCATGTATAATTGCCTCTGCCCCGGATTTGGATATCTCCAGTATAGAGCTGGGCTTCGTCTGAGAACTCGCTGTTGCCCTGAATGGAGCATGTTCCCTGTACATATTCTTCCTTGCTGGTGATATCCTGACCGTCATTGGTATTGACATAGACAACGGGCAGTTCACTGAAATACATAGAAGCGGAATATTCTTTTCCGTCAGCGGTGACGGTACAGGAAATCATTTTTTCATAGTCCTGTTCTGTCGGGGTATAGCTGTCGGAAGTGTTTGTGATTTTCTCATCTCCGACTGTCCACTGATATGAAATTTCGGATGCTGTCACATTTTCGAGTGCGATATGTACAGGCTGACCGGCTTGTGCAGAAACGTCTGTAAAAACAGCTTTCGGCTCTGCGGAGACGGTTTCCCCGACGGCATACACCAGACTGCTTTCAGATACAGAATTCCGCTGATATACCGCACCTCCGAACACACCGCTGACAGCCAGAACACTGAAACAGCAGGCAGAAATCCGCTTGATAGCTTTCTTCATGATAATCATTTCCCTTCATAAATTCATACATTTTTCTGATAATAAAGCTCATATTCCGGACTTTGATTTTATTTTAACACAAGTTCAAAACTCTGTCAAGAAACTGAACAAAAAAATTCCGGTATTTTCATACCGGAATTTTATGGGGTGGATAATCGGATTCGAACCGATGGTCTTCAGTGCCACAAACTGACGCGTTAACCAGCTACGCTATACCCACCATAGACGCGCCTTGCTGGACTCGAACCAGCGGCTTACTGCTTAGAAGGCAGTTACTCTATCCAGCTGAGTTAAAGGCGCATTTTTAAGGATTGTGATGGAGCGGACGACGGGAATCGAACCCGCATACTCAGCTTGGGAAGCTGATGCTCTACCACTAAACTACGTCCGCAGGTTTAATGGAGCGGGTGATGGGAATCGAACCCACGTAACCAGCTTGGAAGGCTGGAATTCTACCATTGAACTACACCCGCATGCGGTGCGTATTTCTCTCTCACAACAATAACTATTATAGCACAAAGTATTTGATTTGTCAAGTGTTTTTTGAAAATTTTTCAAAAAATTTTTTCTGTCAATGTTCTGATATCCGGCGAGGCATCCAGATGGCATTCTTCAATGATAGAATTTGTCAGGATATGGCGGTTTTTCATGATTTCAACAGCATCCCGGCGACAGCAGGAACACTGTGAATTTTCATAAATCCAGAACAGAGCATCATCCGGAAAAGAAATATTTTTCTCTGCCTGATTCAGAATCTCAATTGTGATGCTGTGCCAGCCGAGAAAGGTTTCTCTGTTAATTATGACATGATTTAAATTTTCTAATAAAATATTTTTGTCTTCTGGATGATAATATTTTATTAACATTTCGAGAGCATCTTCATCATAATGATTTTTCAGAATTATCATTGCTGATGTTCTTTCTGTTTCTGGGTCAGGCGGGATAATTTCTGACTTTTGAGGGCGTTTCCGGAATTTTATTTTCTTTTCCGGCCGGCACATCACGCGCTGGAAACAGCGGATTTCACGGGAAGCTTCAGCAACATTCCGAAGTTTCTGGTATAAGCTTCTGACTGGATATTTTTTCTTTGTCCAGAACCAGAAAGATTCAAACCGAAAATATAAATCTTCATCCGGAACGTGTTTCTTTTTGAGAAAATATGCCCCAATGTCCTGAAATATCTGCAAAGCGGAATTAAAATCGGAATTCTGCATCAGGCAGACGCAGAGAAGCTCAAAATTCTGAAGCAGTTCATGTACATACAAGCTGTGACGGCGCATCATGATGATTTCATACATCTGCTGATATTTGTCCTTGAGTGCCTGTTCAGCAGAAGCATCATGATTATCATAAGCGAACAGTTCAAGCAAATCAAGCAGATGATGCATCAGATGCCAGTCTGTATCGACATCATCAGACAGAAATTTTTTAATTGCGGGATTCAGAAACTCCTGATAATTTTCATATTCAAGTACCAGATTATACATAAAACAGCTTCTTGAACCTTCACACTGCAAATCGAAAGAAATATCATGCAGGCATCCGTACAGAATCAGGTCTTTGTATTCTTCCTGATGATGTTCCAGAAGCCGGAAGCATCTTCCGTGTCCGGCAAGCATAAATTTTCTGAAAATTTCTTTCTCCTTCATAATATCTCCTTAAAAAGCAATCCCCCAGAAAGGGGGATTACAGAATTATTCAAAACTGAGCTTGACGGCATCATTTTCAGTAGTTACAAGGACTTTATGCAGAATTGTGCCGTTATCAATCATTTCGGATGCGATAGCATCTTCCACATGGTCACGGAGGACACGGCGGATTTCTCTTGCACCGTAGCGTTTGCCGAAAGCTTCCTTGGCAATTTTATCAAGAGCCTCCTGTTCATATTCGAGCGTAATGCCTTTTTCGTTCATGGGAGTTTTCATCTCGTCGAGCATGAGTCCGGCAATGGAAGCATAATCTTTTTCTGTCAGAGGACGGAACACGATAATTTCATCAATACGGCTGATGAATTCCGGACGGAGGAAATCACGCAGAGCCTTGACAGCCTTTTCCGTGGAGATATCTTCGGCAGTTTTGTTGAAGCCTACCCCGGTGGATTTATCTGTTGAACCTGCATTGGAAGTCATGCAGATGACAGTATGTGCAAAGCTGACAGTTCTGCCCTGGGCATCTTCAATCTGGCCTTCATCCAGAATCTGCATGAGAATATTCATGACATCGGGGTGTGCTTTTTCAATTTCGTCGAATAAGATAACGGAATAGGGTTTTCTTCTGACTTTTTCGGTGAGCTGGCCTGCTTCGTCATAGCCGACATAGCCGGGCGGAGAGCCGATAAGGCGGGCAACGGAATGTTTCTCCATGAATTCGGTCATATCGAGACGGATTAACGGGTCAGCCGCATCAAAGAGTTCGGAAGCAAGCACCTTGACGAGTTCTGTTTTGCCGACACCAGTAGGGCCTACGAAGATGAACGAAGCCGGGCGGATGCGTTCACTGAACTGGATACGGCTTCTCTTGATGGCTTTTGCGAGGGCATTTACAGCTTCATCCTGACCGATAACCTTTGCGCGGAGGCGGTCAGCAAGGCCTTTCATACGAGCCATTTCGGTTTCAGCAATTTTATTGGCGGGAATTCCTGTCCAGAGTTCAATAACAGCAGCGAGGTCAGTTTCTTCGACATAAATCTGACTGACTTTTTCTTCGAGTTCTTTTTTCTTCATTTCGAGACGGCTGTAAGAAGATTTCATTTCTGCAATTTTTTCAAAATCGGGGATATCTTCTTCAGAGAGTTCCGCCAGTTTCTGGTTGATTTCTTCGAGTTCAGCAGTCAGTTCGTCGAGTTCCATGAGTTCTTTTGCACGGATGCTTCTGTAGGCGCAGCTTTCGTCCAGAAGGTCGATAGCTTTGTCAGGAAGGAATCTGCTTGTGATATATCTTTCTGACAGGACAGCACATAATTTCAGCATTCTGTCTTCTATTTTGACTCTGTGATATTTTTCGTAATATTCCCGGATACCCATGAGGACATCAGCAGTTTCCTCGACGGTAGGTTCTACGACAGTCACAGGCTGGAAACGGCGTTCCAGTGCGCTGTCTTTTTCGATATACTTACGATATTCTTTGAAAGTAGTCGCGCCGATAACCTGAATTTCTCCTCTGGAGAGAGCCGGTTTCAGGATATTAGCAGCATTCATAGAGCCTTCGGAATCGCCTGCGCCGACGAGATTATGCACTTCGTCAATAAACAGGATAACATTACCGGCCTTGACGACATCACCGATTAAGCCTTTGACACGGCTTTCAAACTGACCGCGGAACTGTGTTCCGGCAACGAGGGCGGTCAAATCCAGCAGATAGATTTTCTTATCCAGCAGATGGAAGGGAGCTTCTTTAGCGGCGATTCTCTGTGCGAGGCCTTCGGCGATAGCAGTTTTGCCGACACCGGGTTCACCAATCAGGCAGGGATTATTTTTGGTTCTTCTGGAGAGAATCTGCATAGCACGGGAAATTTCCCTGTCTCTGCCGATAATTCTGTCAAGTTTGCCTTCTTCGGCGCGTTTGCTGAGATTGGTGCAGTAATTGCTGAGGAATTTATAATCTTTTTCCTTTTCGGGTTTACTTTTTTTCTGACTTTTTTCTGAACGGCGGCTTTCACGGCTTTCGCGGAAGTCACCGCTTGCTGACGGTTTGCCGGGGGAAGGCATACCGGGCATCCCGCCGAACAGGTGGCGGAGGAAATTCGGCATTGCATCTACCGTGCCGTTGACAGGTTCGTTATTATTGTCATTATTTAGCTGATTCAGCTCATCTTCCATTAAATCGGGGATATCTTCCTGCATCATTTCCATCATACGGTCAGAAAATTCCTCCAGGTCATCTTCATTGATATAATGGCTTTTCAGATAATCTGAAACTTGCGGAATGTTCAAATCTCTGGCACATACCAGACAATAGCCTTCGTTTTTGCTTTCCTCTCCTCTGAGGGCAGAGATAAAAACAACGGCAGGTCTTTTTTTGCACTTGCTGCATAAAACCATATCTTTCTCATCCTTTCCTGCGTGAAAAAAATATTTTTCTCTTTTTTATTTAGTATAGCACATATTTTTGAACTTGTCAACTTTTATCTTAGGATATTTTTCAATCTCCGGCAGCATTCACACGCTGAATTCTGTCATAGCCGAGAAGATAGAAATATTTTCCGTTTTTCATAATTTTTTCATAAGCATCCTGAATTCTGAGCGCAGAAAGTTCTGTTCCGCCGAAGGAATAGCTTCTGATTCTGCCAGTATCCAGCAAATAGACAGTGTTATCCTGTATGCTGACAGTTTTACAGATATTATCGAATGTCACAGAAGCAGGTGCTGTTTTCTCGTCTGAGAAAAGAAGCATCACGGACTGACGGCGTTCTTCGTTCTTGAGCAGAACTGCGCCGTGTTCCTCTGAGAAATCGAAATCCAGGAGTGTTCCGGGATAGTCGAATACGCTGACCACTGCACCCGTATTGTCATAATATGCGGCTTTGGTATCGCCAATGACAAACGCACCGCCATTTTTCAGGGAATAGATATGCATACAGAGCGTCTGCAAAGGAGCAGTTGTCCACTGCACATCACTGTCATCAAAGTAAATGGACTGCACGACAGTAACAAGTTCGCCGTTTTCTGCACCGATAGTGGAAAACAGACAGCCGTTATCCGTAAAGCTGACATCAGTCAGGCGTTCCACGCAGTCTCGGTTGTAGACAGATTTTCCATTGGAATCAAACACGCTCAGACGGCAGGCATAGGCCTCTGATTCAGTCACAACGGCGGTATAGCCGTTATCGTTCAGGACGGCAAACAGAATGGGCTGTTCGGTCTGATTTTCGTAGAGCATTTTTTTCTGGTTATCCACCCGGAAATGTGTTCCGTTGAAAGAATACGTCAGAGCCTTTCCGTGATTTGTCTGCATCACAGCATTGCTGTAGGCATGTTGACGGCTGTCGAGCAGTTTTCCGTCAGAATCATAGATATATAAATATTTATCGCAGAGTATAAATAAATAATTATTCAGAAATTCAGCATGATAATCCACACCGCCGGAAACTGTCAGGAGAAAATCGCCGTCTGTTTCTGCGCTGAGATTGGATTGCTTACTGCCCATCTGTTCGATACCGGAAAAGATTTTTTCCCGGTTGGAATAGATAACCAGTGCTGCCAGCACAGCAGCAAGGATGACAATTCCGGCAATCAATTGTTTTCGCCGTTTCCGTCTCTGCCGTGCCTGAATGACATCATCAAGATTTGCCATATGTCAGCCCCCTTCGGATAGATTAATAGAAGATTCTGTTCAGATAAAGCCCCTGTGCGGGGGCAGTACGTCCGGCGAGTTTCCGATTTCGGGCAGAAAGGATTTCATCAAGCTGGCTGACCGGAATTCTGCCTTCATTGACATCCAGAAGTGTACCGACCATGATTCTGACCATATTATACAAAAAGCCGTCGCCCTGCACATAGCATCTGATTTTGTCGCCGTCCTGACAGATTTCAAAGCTGTGAACTGTCCGGACGGTATTGATATTTTCTGCACATCCGGAAGCACAGAATGTTTTAAAGTCTTTTGTGCCGACAAAATGCTGTGAGGCTTTCTGCACGAGTTCCAGATGAAACGGCCTGCGGTAATGACAAGCCAAATCAATTGTGAACGGGTCTTTGCTCTCACTGTTATGAATCAGATAGAGATATTCTTTCCCTTTACAGCTAAACCGTGCATGAAAATCAGGGTCAGCATCTTCACATGACAGAATCGAGATATCTTTCGGCAGTTCGCCGTTGACACCTCTCACGAAGCCTTTGTGATGAATTCTGCTGTGTGTCTGCACAGAAAAACAGAACTGATTGGCATGAACGCCGGCATCTGTGCGGGAACATCCCTGAATCGAAACGGGCTCGTTCAGAACTTTGGAGACACATTTCTCGACGACTTCCTGCACGGTAATGCCGTTATTTTGAATCTGGAATCCGTGATAAGCCGTTCCGCGGTAAGCCATGATAACTTTCAGATTTCTTGTTTCGTTCATGATTCCTCGTCTTTCTGCGCATCGCTTTCGGGAGTGCCGGAAGATTCTTTGTTATCAAAATAAGAATCAATAAAATCGAAAATGGCTTTATCCTGTTCTTTGATTCTTTCAGATTCAGTAACAGGTGTCTGCACAGGAAGTTCCGGTTCATCTTCCACGATATAGCTTGTTTGCGGGATGGTTTGAGAAGTTTCCGTTTTTTCTTCAGATGCTTCTGATGCAGGATTTTCTGTTTCCTGTTCCGGTTCTTCTTCAGGAGTTTCTTCTTTTGTTTCTTCCGGAACGGGATGTTTTTTCTCATACAGATACAGCAGAACGAGAATTCCAAGGCTGACAATACCGATAATCACACCGGGAATGAAGCCTTTCGGGCTGTATTTCAGACTAATCTGATGTGTACCGGAAGACAGATTCACACCGGACATTGCACCCATCACAGGGAACAGTTCAGATTTCTGACCGTCTACCCAGACGCTCCAGCCTTCTTCATACGGTATGGAAAGATACAGCATACCGCCCTGAGAAGCATTGACTGTTCCGGAAAGGCTGGTATCTGCAAAGCTGGTGAGGGTCATACCGCCGTCCTGAATGGCTTCATAGCCTTTTTTCAGAACATCTTCATTCAACTGATAGAAATAGATATTGACATCACCGTTATTAGCTTCCTCTTTCATGGTGCATTTGAGATTTATCAGCGTACCTTCGTCGAAATAGCCTAACGGGGTAATATACGGCTGACGGCTGATATTATATTTATGAATCAGGTCGCCGTTATTTTCGCGCACTTCGAGCTGGTCACCGTTCTTGACTTTGACATAGGCATAGGCCATGCCTTTCTGAACAGTAGTATAATTATATTTCAGGAATTTTTCATCAGCATTTTCCTGTACTTTATACTGATATGCGCCGTAAGATTTTCTGGTAACATCAAAGCCCTTATGTCCGACATGGGTAATATCAATCTGTGTGAACAAGTCCTCGCTCACGCCTGTAATTTTCCGGAACAGTTCATTCTGGGTTTCAAAAGCATTATCCTGTTCGGGGAGTTCGTAATCTGCCATAGCTGACGGCATCATGAAGCCGAGGCCGAGCAGATAATCATTTTCATACATAGCGCATTTTTCAGTATTTGCGACTTCGTGCATAGAGACAGTATCGGCACTGTAAGCATCTCTTGCAATAATATATCTGACATCCAGAAGTAGATTAGACAGGGGCGAAGTATTGCAATAGAAATAGCGGTTGCTTCCTTCTGCGCCGAGGATTCCGATTTTCCGGACGAATTTGGAGATATCCTCATTTGCCATAGAGGAGAACTGCGCAACGCCGTTATAATAATACAGTGACGGGTCATTGAGGGTATACCAGGTTGTCATTTCGCTTCTGTGGAACAGGTCGCTTTCGTCCTGCTGGTCAATCAGTGCTTCGACTTCTGTAAAGTTTGTAGGATAATTGTCATAGGAAGAACTTCCGACAGTATCCACACCGCGGACGGCCTGCCCGCTCATTTCAAATGCGAGCACACCGGCAAGCAGAATCTGAATTATCTTCTTAGGGGCGAATTTCCGGCAGAAAATCACAATCAGATAGACTGCGCCCAGCCAGATGCAGGAAGTCACGAATTTATGGCCGTCATCTTCCTGTACGCTGGAAATCGAGCCGACATAGCAGAAGATTCCTCCTGATACAATCATAGCCCCCCACTGCCACAGGCTCAGTTCTTCATCAAGAAGCACCTGATACGCACGGTAAGCCATAATCAGCATCACGAACGAGAACAGGAACGAAAAACGATACGGAATCATATTGGTAAAATGAAAGCCGTGCCAGATAAAATTCAGATAGTTCATATTACAGCTTACTATCAGGAATACCAGCAGGAAAACGGCTGTAATTTTCTCACGGATGCGGATTTTCTTGGCAATCAGGAACGCACCCAGCAGAAGTACAGGCAGTAATCCGCAGTACAGGTTAGGCAGGCCGCTCTTGGTAGTCGGTTCTGTGTAGGCCAGCATGTTGGCAACAATATCGCGCCATTTTTCGTAGAATTTAATACTTTTCGGGAATGTATTGTTCACGCTGTAGGTGAGCTGTAAGGCGAAAAACGTCGGAATCAGAATCCATGACGAAAGCCCTGCCCCCAGCAGAGAACACCCGGTAATCATGCCGAAACGCTTTCCGAATTTCTGAAAGCTTACATTCTCATACAGGCACAGGCAGAAGAACGCCAGCACTGTGAAAATGCAGATAAACAAAGCAATGTAATAATTCGTCAGCAGAGCCAGTGCCAGAGAAATCACATAAGTTCTGTATTTTCCCTCACGAACGAGCATTGTCAGTCCCATCATGACCAGCGGAAGCAGTGCAACGGTATCAATCCAGATAGTATTCCAGTAATATCCCATCATATAACTGCACAGCGCATACATGACACCGAACATGGTAATTGACAGGTCATTGACCCGGAACACATATTTCAGGCAGGAAGCCATGAAAAGCCCTGCAAAGGCGAATTTCAGCATCAGAATCAATAACATGCCGTCGCGTAGATTTTCCTGTGTCATGAAAGCAGACAGCAGATTCAGCGGACTTGCCGCATAATACGCCATCAGTGCCAGAAAATTCGTGCCGATACCGGTACGCCATGAATACAGCAGTGACCCGCCGTTTTTCAGTTTTTCAAACAGAAGCTGAAAAAACGGATAATACTGATGCCATGCATCCGTGACTAAAAACTGCCTGTCGCCGAAGGGGTGCATTTCAATTTTTTTGAACGCATACCCCATCAGCAGAAATGTGACAACAAAGGTCAGCACTTCCCAGAAATGCAGTCTGTCCAGTTTTTCTTTCCAGTCCTGCTTGACAGAAGTTGATTTTTTCTGCATAATAGAATCCTTCCTCTTATGATAATTTATTATATTTTTATAATATAATATTCAGAATAATAGTGACTGCCAGAAACAGCAGACAGATTCCCAGTCCGATATAATCTCCTTTGGAAGCTTTGAGCTGACGGAGACGGGTTCTTCCCTCACCGCCCCGATAACAACGGCATTCCATAGCCGTAGCGAGTTCTTCAGCTCTGCGGAAAGCGGATACGAATAAGGGAATCAGAATAGGAATCATCGCTTTCACGCGTTCCATTAATTTTCCGTTGTCGAGCGTTGCGCCTCTTGCTTTCTGTGCGGACATGATTTTGTCTGTTTCTTCCAGCAAAGTCGGAATAAACCGCAGTGCGATAGACATCATCATAGCCATTTCATGCACCGGAAAATTGATTTTCTTGAGCGGAGACATCAGCGATTCAATTGCATCCGTGAGCAGAATCGGCGAAGTCGTATACGTCAGAAGCGACGAACCGACAATTAATAAAATAATTCTGCATATCATGAAGATGCTGGTATTGATACCGCCCTGTGTAATTTTGAGAAATTTCCATTCCAGAAGCGTATCACCGCTGTCAATAAATACCAGATTCAGCACCGCCGTAAACACCAGCACCGGAAGCAGAGGTTTCAGGCTTTTCCAGCTCATTTTGAGCGGAACTTTCGAGAGAAGCTGTGCCATCACGACAAATACAGCCCCGATAAGAAGTGTCCAGTAATGATTTCCCGAAAACAGCATGATAATAAATATCAGCGTATAGATTATTTTAAATCTGGGGTCAAGCCTGTGCAGAACACTGTCAATCGGGAAATACTGTCCGAGGGTGATATCTTTCAGCATGAAGATACCCCCTTTCTTAACAGCGCAAGTACGGCTTCCCTTGCAGATTCGACAGTATATAAATCTTCCGGCAGAGGAACACCCTTTTTCCGGAGTGCCTGCATGACAGAAGCAATCTGCGGAACTCTCAGGCCAAGCTGTTTTAGTTCATCCGCCCGGCGGAATACTTTATCAGTATCCTCATAGCAGAATAATTTTGCCTTGCTCATGACGAGCAGTTTTTGTGTAAATTCCGCGACATCTTCCATGCTGTGGGAGACTAACAGTACAGTGCTCTGTGATTTTTTCTGATAATCGCGAATCTGACTGAGCATCAGATTCCGGCCTTTGGGGTCGAGTCCGGCGCAGGGTTCATCCAGAATCAGGACTTTCGGGCGCATAGCCATAACCCCGGCGATAGCGGCTCTGCGCTTCTGACCGCCGGACAGTGCAAACGGCGAACGTTCGAGCAATTCTCTGTCCATGCCGAGCATATCAGCGGTTTCGAGTACTCTGGACTGAATTTCTTCTTCACTGAGTCCCATATTCTTACAGCCGAATGCAATATCCTTTGCAACAGTTTCTTCAAACAACTGATATTCCGGATACTGAAATACCAGCCCGACTTTGAAGCGCACTTCCCGGAGTTTTGCCTTATCCGCCCAGATGTCCTGACCGTCAAGCAGAACTTTTCCGGAAGTCGGCTGGAGCAGGCCGTTAAAATGCTGCATCAGGGTGGATTTTCCAGAGCCGGTATGTCCGATAACGCCAATCATAGTATTTTCTTCAATACATAAATCCACATGGTCAACTGCTGTTTTTTCAAACGGAGTGCCTGCGCTGTAAGTATAGGTCAGACCTTCGGTTTTCAGAATTGCCATTTTCTTCCTTACCTTTCTGATTAATTTATAATAACTTTTCGAGTGCCTGAAGGCATTCTTCTTCGGTGATGATTTCGGCCGGAACAGGATAGCCCGCTTTTCGGAGTTCATAGGCAAGTTCCGTTACCTGCGGAACGTCAAGGCCGATTTCTTTCATTTTTTCGACCTGTGAGAAGACTTTTTTTGGGGTATCATCCAGAATGATACTGCCGTCATCAATCACGATAATTCTGTCAGCAAGGGCGGCTTCTTCCATATAATGCGTGATTAACACGATAGTAATCCCCTGCTCCCGATTGAGTTTCTGAATCGTCTGCATAACTTCCTGACGGCCTTGGGGGTCAAGCATAGCAGTAGGTTCGTCGAGAATGATGCAGTCCGGCTTCATAGCGATAACACCGGCGATAGCAACACGCTGTTTCTGACCGCCGGAAAGCTGTGTCGGCGCATGATTCCGGTATTCATACATATTGACGGCTTTCAGGGCATTATCCACGCGCTGACGGATTTCCGCAGGGGGAACACCTAAATTTTCCGGAGCAAAGGCAACATCTTCTTCCACGATAGTTGCAACAATCTGATTATCGGGATTCTGAAAAACCATGCCGGCTTTCTGCCGGATGTCAAATAACAGATTTTCATCCGAAGTATCCAGATTTTCGACAAACATCTTTCCGGATTCCGGGACTAGAATCGCATTGATATGCTTTGCGAAAGTAGATTTTCCGCTTCCGTTGTGACCGAGTACGGCAGTAAAGCTTCCTTTTTCTATTTCTAAAGAAATATCTTTCAGGATAGGGGGATTTTGGACAGGCTTCTGATGTTCATCCGTATCAGCAGGATAGCGGAAGACAATATGTTCTGCCTTAATGATTTTTTCCATAGAATAACTCCTCTGCATCATCTCTGCACCAGACGGCAGTAGCACCGCATGGCAGACACATACCGCTCTGTTCGACGGGGAGGCCAATTTCATCAAAATAGACATGACCGCCGTATTTTCTGGTTAAGAAACTGTTCAGGATATAGCCCATCACAGAGGGTGAAAGTCCGGTAGTATAGCTGTTAATCAGGAAGAACAGCGGATTGTCGCTTAATACATTCACGCAGTCCTGCACCAAATCGTAGATAGAATTCTCCAGTTTCC
>SVNI01000049.1 GCA_015066975.1 Ruminococcus sp.
CATACAGACCAGAAGCATCTTTCGGAAAATGTGCAGGAACCCAGTCAAGAATCACACCAATACCATTCTGATGGAATAAATCAATCATTTCACGGAACTGGTCAGGCGTGCCGTAACGGGAAGTAGGCGCAAAATAGCCGGTTACCTGATACCCCCATGAACCGTCAAACGGATATTCCGTCAGGGGCATGAATTCAATATGAGTATAGGACATTTTCTGCATGTAGGGAATCATCTGCTTTGCAAATGTTACATAGTCCAGAACAGTATTATCCGGATTTCTTCTCCAGGAATCCAGATGTACTTCATAGATATTCATAGGGCTTTTGTAGACAATCTGCTGTGCTTTCTTTTCAGTCCATTCCTGGTCATGCCATGTATAACTGCTTTCATAAATTTTAGAAGCACTGGCCGGGCGTGTCTCAAAATGATTGGCATATGGGTCGCTTTTCATCAGCAGTTTGCCGGAACGTGTCTCGATGCTGTATTTATAAGCATCAAACTGTGCGAGATTCTCAATCACAGCCTCCCACACACCGTCAGCGATAAGCTCCATAGGATTTGGTTCGCGCTTCCAGTTGTTGAAATCGCCGACAACCGAAACACTGACAGCATTCGGTGCCCATACGCGGAAACGGTGTTTCTTCACGCCGTTTTCTTCTATCTCATGTACGCCGAAAAACTTGTAGCTTTCGTTATTTTTCCCCTGATAGAATAAATAGAGAGGAAAATCATTCGGATTCTCTGTTTTTGTAGTATTCATGAAATCTCTGCCGTTACTGAAAACTGATGAAATGCAGAAGAAAACTGCTTTTCTGTTTCATTCCTTGTTCAACGTATCCGCATATCTGCGTTGGCATGATACTCCGAAGGCGTAAATTCCCCGCTAACGACCGGGTACATATTGCCGTGCTGTATTTTTGAGATACCGCAGTGATGCAATACCAGTAACTTTAATCCTTTCTTACTTGAATTTGCCAAACGTCTGGTTTTTGTTTATCGTATACAGGATAGAGAATACACTGTTTCCGGTTTCCTCTATAATCTCCCATTTCTATTTTAACAGAAATTATGAATTCTTTCAAGTATTTTTCATAGTCCTGTTAAAAATTCATGCGTTCTTATAAAATCTGATATATTTTTTTGTGCAGATTGTACTAAAAAATATGGAAAATTTTACCGTATAACCGCTTCTGATGCCGAACGCTGTCGCTTCCGGGAAGGGGGGGGCGGTGCGGAGGAAGCATTTCGGTTTTTGACACAGGCTGTGATGACTGTCATATCGTCCCGGACAGTTCCCCCGTGAAAGACAGGAGCTTTCTCAAATACAGCATCTAAAAGCTGTTCCGGTGAAAGATTCTGAGAAAATAACTGGCGAATATAGGGGTATTCTGCTTCGCTGATGCCGTCGGAAAGCAGAATGACAGTATCGCCGTCCTGTGCAGAAAGCTTTGTACGGCTGGGCGGTGCATCCGGAACAATCCCAAGAGGAAAGCTCTGGGCGGGTATCTGATGCATTTCTCCGTCACGGCAGAACAAGGCCGAGGCCGAACCGGATTTGTAAAAAGACAGTTCGCCGGTATCGGCATTCAAAATGACAATATCAAGTGTGGCAAAATTTTCGGTATTGGTTTCGGTCATGAGCAGGGCATTCATCAGCCGGATGGCAGAATCAGCCGGCATGTCACAGCCTGTCAGATTCCGGAACGTTCTGACAGCGATTCTCGAAGCCAGTGAAGCCGCGCTTCCGCTTCCCATGCCGTCAGAGACAACAAGATACTGATTTCCGACAGCATCTGTAAAAGTATCCGCATGGTCTCCGCAGCGTTCATAAGCCGGGGCATTCTGACTGCGCACCGCATATTCCAGATGATAAGCCGGAAGTTCATAGAAACAGTATCTTGTCTGTGACTTATGTGCTACAGAAACGGATTTCAGGTCAGTATCAAGCTGACGGCTGAGTAATTCCTGAATCGTCGCAAGAGGAAATTCCTCCTGTCCGGAATAGATTTCCGCAGTGTAGCGTCCGCTTCTGAGCTTGCAGACAAAACAGCCTTCTTCAGTGACAGCGCATCTTGTCAGGATGTTTTTCAGCATGGCAGTTTCGGCATCACAGAACTGTGATGCTCTCCGCCGGGCGGAATCTGCTGTCATATGCTCCAGAAGATGCAGATATTCCAGCATCATTTCACGGTTCTGCATCAGACTGATATTCTGCATTTCCCGGACGGTTCTTCTCTGTGTGCAGACATGCATCATATCAGAGATATGTTTTCGTTCGGGGCAGTGTTCCAGTGCTTCGGGAATCATCGAGGGTGTGTGGTGCATCTGCTGAAAGGCCTGTGCTGTTTGTTTCTGATTCTGTTTCCAGCAGTTTTCATACTGCGGACAGCTTTGACAGATAGCTTCTCTGACCTGTTCTTCCGGTTCGGGAGGAGCACTGACAGTCAGATGACGCATCACGGCAGAAGTTTCTTCTCTTAGTTCCTGTAATGCCCTGCTAAGAAAGATTTCTTGCTGAATAACCTGTCTCTGTCCTGAGGGTGCTGAAACCGGAAAAGAAATCCAGTTCCGGAATTCTACATGACAGAACACGGCATACAGTGTACAGGCGATAACCAGTTCTGACAGAATCCTGATAATCCCGATGCTGCTGTCAAGCACGGCACTGCTGAATATCTGCATCAGGAAAAATACAGGGATGTAAAATGCATTCGGAAGTTTGTACAGAAATCCGGCAAGCATAGCCGTGACTGGAAGAAACAGCAGAGGCATTCCCAGCGGAACACTGCACAGCACTACTCCGCAGGCGGTCAGTGCTCCGCAGAGCGTTCCGGCGGACTGCTTAAACTGCCGGGAAGCTGTCAGCGTGATGGTCATGCCGATAATTCTGCCGGGGTTGCAGAATTCAAAATCAATTCCGCAAAGTGCTGTGATTGTCAGCAGATAGCATATCGCAAACGTGAAGCTTTTCCCTGCACCCAGTGAAATATGCCGGGTTTCCTGAACATTCTGCACTGCATCAGAAATAAAGAATGTTGCTGTTCCGGTCATAAAGGATTCAAGAATATATAACGGCAGTTTTCCTCCTCCGCCCTGAAAGAGCACATCCAGCATGATACCTGCGCCGATACAGGTGACTGCTGTCAGAATGCCGGAAATCCACGGTTTGAAATTATCATAGAAGAAGATTCTGATACAGAGAATCGCAATCAGCGAAGTCAGCAGAAACTGCATTCCTTCCGGTGCATCCTGTACGCAGTAGGAAAGCAGACTTCCCAGCAGAATGCAGAAGACATACAGCGGACTGCATATCCCGGCCAGTGCTGCCGCTAACGGCGAAACAATACCGCTGACCATTCCCATGGACAGCAGATATCCTCCTCCGGCAGACAGCGCACAGCAGACAGGGACTTGAATCCATTCGTTTCGGATTAATTTTTTCAGCATAATCACACAGCTCCTCGCATATCATAGAAATCATACTTCTATTATAGCAGAGCTTTCCTGCGAAATTTGTCGAATTGTGATGCTATTTCCGAAATTTTCATGAAGAAAGTCAGTCATTTCCTGCGAAAGTCATCTTTTCCGGAATATTGCCGGATTTTTGTTATAACGTCCAGTCTTTTTCTATGAAATCATTTCTCTGATATTTTAGATTAGTCAGGAATATCTGAATTTCATATTTCTGGTTATCAATTGCAAATCGGGTGAATTCATCAAGATTCTGCGCATTGAGATACCGCCGGAACGATTTGATATAATTCTGAACGGCTTCAATTTGATTATCCTGAATCAGGCAAGTGATAATTTCATTAAAATTTGTTTTGATATATGTGTTTATTTTTTCGTCATCCGGATTTCTGATAAACATCTGATAGAGAATCCTGTATTTTGCTTCCGGATAAATTTTTTCATCAAAGCGTTTCTGAATTATCAGCCAGATAATGCCGTTGGCAATACCCGGGAGGTTTTCAAACTCCTGTTTCCGGATTTCGATACCGTGACAGATGAGCAGTTCCAGCGAACGGCATCCGTAGACAATATATCCCGTGAATGTGACACTTTCCGGAAGGACTATTTTTTTCAGAGTTTTACAGTTATCGAATGCACCTGCAATGACTGTTTTCGTACCTGACGGCAGAATGACTTCTTTCAGAGAATAGCATTCTCGGAAGCAGGAATCTCCGATAGTTTTCAGATGATTCGGAAACCGGACAGATTTTAGCTTGTGACAGTGCTTGAAAGTATAGCCTTTCAGTTCTTTGATTCTGTCCGGAATGGTAATTTCTTCCAGTTCTGTACAGCCCTCGAATGCATGAGGATAAATTTCTGTCACACTGTCAGGAATATGCAGGGAGACTTTATCGACCGGACAGCGGATTAATTTTGTCAGCTTGATGCCGTCATGCTCATAAAGAACACCGTTCAGGACGGTATATTTCCGATTATTTTTATCAACAGTGATGTTCCTGATTTTTTTGCATCCGGCAAAAGCATCTGATTCTTTTATTTCCGTGATACTTGCCGGAATATGAACGCTTTCCCGCCCGTTCGGACAGCAGAGCAGAGTTTTCTTTTCTTTATCACAGAGGATACTTTCCGGAGCACTGCCGATACTCGAAAAATATTTATTTTTACTGTCCACGACGATAGAAATTAAATTTTCATCTTCATAGAATACATGATAGCCGATTTTGCAGACAGACGGCGGAATCACAATATAATACAGTTCCGGATGATTGTCAAATGACCAGCTTCCAAGTTCTTGGACAGTTTCGGGAATTGTCAGTGAACTTTGGCTGTGTCCGGTATAATTTTTCAGAGTGCCGTTTTCAATTTTCAGATTCATAGAAGTACCTTCTGGTTATGCTTGATTTATTTTATCAGCAATAGCGTTGCTTAATCTGACAAGTTCCGGCATTGTAAGGGCTTCAATCCGGACGGAGGGCGCAATTTCCGCCTGACTGAAAATTTCTTTCATATCGGCTTTGGAAATACCAAACCCTCCGGCGAGCACGCCGGAAAGCTGTTTTCTGCGCTGGGAAAAGCCTGTTTTTACCATCCGGAAAAATAAAGTTGCATCCTGCACATTCCAGATGTTTTCCGGATAGCGTTCTATCTGCATCACAACAGAATCGACGTTCGGCGAGGGAAAGAAACTTCCTCTGGAGACATCAAACAGCTTGACCGCCTTTCCATAATAAGCAACAGCAACCGTAACCGCACCGGATTCCCGGCTTCCGACAGGCGCACAAAGTCTCTGACCGGCTTCTTTCTGCACCATGACTGTGATGGTTTTTACCGGAAGTCTGTCTTCCAGAAGCTTCATAATCAGGGGAGAAGTGATATAATACGGCAGATTTGCACAGACTGCGACTTCCATTCCCTGAAATTCTTTCTGAACCAGCGCGCATAAATCATATTTGAGCGCATCACCATGGATAATTTTAATATTCTCAAATTCCATAAGAGTTTCATCCAGAATCGGGAATAATTTTTCATCTAATTCGACAGCAACAACTTTATCAGCTCTTTGAGCGAGTTCCTTTGTCAAAACGCCGATTCCCGTGCCGATTTCCAGAATGCCGAATCCGGCTTTTGCGTTGCCGAGTTCTGCCATTTTCGGGCAGACAGACGGATTTATCAGAAAATTTTGTCCCAGTGCCTTGGAAGTCTGAAAGCCGTGACGGTTCATGACTTCTTTGACATAGTTCATATCAGTTAATTCAGGCATGATGTTTCTCCTTGTTCAGATTCTTGATTAAGGCTTCGGCGCATTTGATGCCATCTATAGAAGCAGAAGTGATGCCTCCGGCATAGCCAGCACCCTCACCGCACGGATAGAAGCCCCGGATTCCAGTGCTGTAGAAATTCTCATCACGGAGCATTCTTACAGGAGAAGAACTTCTCGCTTCGACACCGGTTAAAACAGCATCATCACATGCGAATCCTTTCAGTCGCTTATCCATTTCTTTGAGTCCGGCGCGGAGCGTTTCACACATATAGCCGGGCAGATACTTATCCGGCGAAACGAAAGCCGTCCCGGGAGTGTAAGTCGGCTGGATTCTGCCGAATTTTCTGGATTCCCTTCGGTGCAGAAAATCTTTTACACAGATAACAGGCGCATAGTAATTGCTTCCAGCGGACTGAAAGGCTTTTTCTTCGATTTGTCTTTGCAGGAACATGCCAGCAAGAGGATGTTCACTGCCGAAATCTTCGGGAGTGATGCCAACTAACAATGCGCTGTTGGCATTTCTTCCGTCACGCTTGAAACAGCTCATGCCGTTGACGGTAAGTCTGCCTGGTTCGGATGCCGAAGCAATAACTTCACCGCCGGGACACATACAGAACGTATAGAGGCTTCTGCCGTTTTTCAGGTGAACAGCTAACTTATAATCTGCCGAGCCGAGTGCTTCATGATTCCAGAATTTTCCATAAAGTGCTTTATTGATATCTTCCTGAAGATGCTCGATTCTGACACCCATTGCAAACGGTTTCTGTGCCAGAATGAATTTTTTATCATAAAGCATTTCCAGCGTATCTCTTGCACTGTGGCCGAGTGCCAGAATCACATGCTTTGCAGGAATTTCCATTTCCTGACCGTCCTGCAAATATCTGACGGAAACAAGCTGATTATCTTTCAGAACAAAATCCGTAAACTTTGCATGAAAATGAATTTCACCGCCGAGGGTCTGAATCAGATTCCGGAAGTTTCTGACAGTATCCTGAAGCTTATCCGTTCCGATATGCGGTTTTGCCTGCCAGAGAATTTCCTCTGGTGCACCGCACTGTACAAACGTTTCCAGAACGAACCGGATTCTTTCGTCTTTGATGCCGGTATTCAGTTTACCGTCTGAGAATGTTCCTGCACCGCCTTCGCCGAACTGCACATTGCTTTCCGGATTGAGAATGCCGTTTGTCCGGAATTCCGTGACATGCGCTGTGCGTTCTTCGACAGGACAGCCTCTTTCCAGCACAATCGGGCGCAGGCCAGCCTTAGCCAGCACATAGGAAGCAAACATGCCGGCAGGACCGAAACCGATGACTACAGGACGTTCCGGACTGTGGCAGACAGCAACTTTATATTTCTTAATCTCTGCGGGAGAAATATCTTTGTCTTTGGCGCATTTCTGAAGAATTCTCTTTTCTCCGGAAGCTTTCACGTCAATCGTGAACAGAAAGCTGATATTGTCTTTTTTTCGGGCATCGACAGAACGTTTCCTGATGCTGATTTCCAGTATATTTTCAAACGGAATATGCAGTTTCCGCCCGATAGCTTTTTTCAGGTCGAGTTCTGTATAATCCAGATTCAGCCTGATATTCTGAATTCTAATCATTGAAATAGTACCTCAATTCTTTTGATATGTATAAACGGCGAACGGCATCCAGCGGACAGGCTCACCCATGCCTTGAATTGCCTGTGCAAAGCGTTCCGTTTCGGAGAAGCTGTTCTGAATCAGTCCGGTTTCAGGGGAGACTTTCAAATCGAACTGCCGGAGCAGTTCTTTTTCCAGACTGTTAATCAGATAGCATTCAAAATCGAAACAGCCGTTTTCACTCCATGCGCCCAGAATATCATGACCGAGCAGAACACCTTCCGGTGCGGATGCAGATGCAGGAATATGCAGTTCCTGAATATATTCTGCTTTGGTGAAAAGTCCAGTCAGATAAAATTCCGGCTTGTCCTGAAAATAGCGGAACATATTTCGGGCATCTTCAAAACGGGAGAATCTTCCGTCAATTGTCAGAACATGAGTTTCAATCAGATTTGCGGTCAGATTGCAGAATTCCGAAAACTCTGCCGGATTCAGATGCAGATAATCCGCATATTCTTTTCTGACACGCTTCGGATAGTTGCTGTAAAAGCATTTTGTCAAATCGGGCTGATTATTTCCCAGCGCATCTGTGCTGACGGTCAGGACAGATTCTGCATCAAGAAGGCAGTAATCGGGTTTTCTGACCAGTCCGGCGATGTAATAGCCTAAACAAAACATATCATTCATGACAGAATCATCCTTTCCTGTTATGAGTAAAGGTCATAAAAGACAGTTTGGACATCATCAATGTTATTATCCAGACTGACAACATAAACGCAGTCCTCTGCTTTGAGAATGCCCTGATGCATATAGTGTTCGTTGTTCAGGAGCATAAAGCTGTTGTCAAACTCCATGACATTCCAGTTTTCTTGTTTCTGACACCATGCATTCACATCAGAGATGTCAGTAATTTTCAGGACATAGGCTTCATGCGAAAGCCCGTAATAACGCTCAAAGCTTTCTATTTTGGCAGTTTTATCAAGTACAATACCGTAACTTCCGGCAACGCTTTCAGCACTGTAATCAAGGGAAGCACTTTCCGGCATGTAATAGGCAACAGCACATAAAAAAGAAAGAATCAGGAACAGGGCACTACTGATGATGATAAAGTTCTTTCTTGTCATGACAGAATCCTTTCAGCAACATGTGTTCCGGCAGTGTAACCGCTTGCCCAAGCCCAGTGAAGCTGATACCCTCCGCAGGGGGCATGAACATCGACAGCCTCTCCGGTGATGTATAATCCGGAATGGGATTTCACCTGCAAATGCTCATCAAGGGCATTTCCGTGAACACCTCCGGCGGATGCCTGTGCCTGCTCCTGCACCGTTCCCAGCACCGGAAACCGGAAATCATGACAAAGTTCTGCAATCTGATGCAGATGCAAATCAGAAAGCTGACTGCATGGAAAATCCGCCTTGATGCCGATTTGTTTCAGAATGCTTCTTGCAAGAGGTTTCTGCATTAGACCGGAAAGCATATCTTCTCCGGAAGCCTCGCACCGCACCGCCTGACAGCAGTACAGTCTGGAAAGAAGTTCGGAAGCATCCAGCTCCGGCAACAGATTGACAGAAATCTGATATTCTGAAATATGTTTCTCCAGCAGACTGGAAAGATTGAAAATGCAGATTCCGGATAAGGCCTGTTCTGTAAACTGAATTTCACCCGTTTCGGATTTGATAAGTTTTTCTTTATGATACAGGCTGACAGAGCCTTTCGCACGAAGGCCTTTCAGTGGATGGAGAATTTTTTTATCAGACAGCAAAGGGCAGAGAATAGGTCTGCCCTGTACAATCGGAAGATTTAATTTTTCAAGAAGCTGGAAAGCTGTTCCGTCCGTGCCGAATTTCGGCTGAACTGTTCCGCCGGCGGAGAAAATCACATACTTTGCAGAATACGAATTGCCGGATTCCGTTGTGATATGCCACAGTCCGGAATGTTTTTTTAGCGTCACAGCCTGTTCGTTGCAGAGTTCCGAAACGCCGGAACATTGCAGACGAAGCGCATCAAGAACGGCATTCGCGCTCATGCTGTAAGGGTAGATTCTACCCTGTTCATCCGTCCGGCAGTACAGACCGAGAAGCTCAAAAAAATTCTCAATATCACCGAACTGATACAGAATTTCGGTCGCATCATAACTGCCCTGATAATCCAGAGCAGAAATATTTTTATGGCTTAAGTTGCATCTGCCGTTTCCGGTAGCAAGAATCTTCTTTCCGGTGCGGGAAAGACGCTCCAGAATACCAATTTTCTGGACTCCTACGGAAGAAGCTGTTACGGCAGAAGCCAAACCGGAAGCACCTCCGCCGATAATCAGCAAATCAAAATTTTCTTTCATATTACTGTGTCACAAGAGGGAGAAGCTTCCGGATGATATAGCTGTTGGAACTGTCTCTGCCCTGCATATTGGAATTCACAGCAATAACAGCGTGATACTGCGGAAGAACAAAGCATTTCTGCCCCCATTTACCGCTCATATAGAAATTGCCGTCTGCAAGTACCCAGAAGAAATATCCGTAAGGCACACGTTCAGGAGTCATGACACGGGGCTTGACAGCGGCATTGAGCCAACCTTTGGAGCAGATTTTATTTGTCATGATGCCATAGCCTAATCTGGCTAAATCTTCGGTTTTGAGTTTCAGGCCGCTTGCACCGAATACATGTCCCTGTGGGTCGTACTCGAATTCATATTCTGTAATTCCCAGCGGTTGGAAGAGATATTCTCCAATCTGCTTGTCCAGAGGAGCACCTTCTTCGGCTTCTACCATGCGTCCTGCGAGGTAGGCACATGCATTGTTATAGAAGTACATATGCTGTTCCTGACCTTCTGCAAGGGGTGTGACAGCTGCCTGACAGCAGGCTTCGAGATAATCTGAATAATTCTTTCTGTCGTCGAATAATAATCTGTAATTGATGCCGGAACGCATTGTCATTAGTTCATCAAGAGTCAGGCTGGAAATGGAGGCCGAACCAGTGTGAAGCAACTGACTGACTTTTGTTTTTGGGGTAAGCTGACCTTCACCGCAGAGTCTGCCGACCAGCAGAGAAATCAGGCTTTTCATAATGGAATATTGTGGGTAGAGCTGGCCGTTTTGTTCGGTTTCGGCAATGATTTCGCCGTCTTTCATGACAACAGCAGACAGTACTTCAGGGTTTTCAGGTGTCAGAATTTTCATGATAATCCCTCCTTGGATAATAATAAATTGAAATCAATTCTGGTTTTCGAGTATAATGACAGCAACTAAATCATGTCCGGCATTGACTGCCACGGCTGAACCGATAGTTACTCTGTCAACAGGCGGATAGCCTAATTTTTCAGTCAGAAGCTTCTGCATTTGTTCCGCAGGCTCAGAGTTGCTTCCCTGCATGATAAGATAGGGTGAATCTTTTTTCATCACGCTCATGATTTTTTCGGCAAGCTTGGGAACAATATTTTTTTCGCCCCTGATTTTCTCACAAGTGGAGATAGTGCCGTGAGAAATATGAATTATCGGGCGCAAGCCGAGCATTTCTCCGGCGAATGCGGCGGCGGCAGTGAGCCTCCCGGATTTTCTGACATATTTGAGCGTCATGGGTGTGAAATATACCCCGACTTCCGAAAGCCATTCGTTCAGATATTGCAGAATTTCTTCCACAGATGCACCGTTGTCAGCCATTTCGGAAGCTTTCAGAACCGGCCATCCGTAGCACATGGTATAATTTCCGCCGTCAATGATATGGATATGCATGCTTTTTGTTTCCGGAATTTCTTCATAAAGCATGTCACGCGCCTGCTTGGCATTCTGATTCGTTGCCGAACCGCCTGCATTGATGCTGACATAAATCAGGTCAGTAAAGCCTTGTTCATAATATTTCTGAAAGACTTCCCGAAATGTGAATGCTGTTATCTGCGAAGTAGACGGCATTTCATCAGAATGTGCCATCATATCGAAAAATTCTTCTTTTGACAAGTCGCGCTGTTCCTGATAGGATTCGCCGCCTAAGCTGATGCTGAAACTAAGCAGTTCAATTCCGGCTTCTTCTGCCTGTTTCAAGGGTAAATCGCTTGCTGTATCTGTGATAAGTTTAATTTTAGCCATGGGAAACAATCCTTTCTGTAATAATTTATTAACCGCAGTCCCAGTTATACAGGACATCAGAAAAATCAAGTGCTTTTAATTTTTCAGAATTGATAAAGAAGTTGCCGATGCCTATATCTCCCCAGAGAACTTTATCAGAATCGGAATCGAGCTGGAATAATAAGAAATTATATTCTGAATCTTCATCTCTTGGGTCATCCTGCGTGAAGTACGGATAACCGCCAATCTGATGATTGGAATATTGAGAAGTCAGTTTGCTGTACTCGTCCCAGATTTTTTCTTCTTCCTCCTCATCAGCATCGAAATCCATTTCGGGGCAAAGATAGCTTTCACCGGTGCTGAACAGCATACCGCATTCTTTATTGACGGGGAAAAGATTTTCTTTATCATATTCTGATTTGACGAATTTAGAAGAAATTTCTTCTTCGGTAACGGTTCTGTCGAGTTCTGGATAGTACAAAATTCTGAATTTATCCTGTTCCGGATTGCCAAAATCGCATCCGTATAAATCATTATTGAAAATCCAGAACTGTAACAATCCGGATTTCGGAAAATTTTCATCATTGACCTGAGCACAGTCAATCTGCGCCAGAAACTGGAGCTGATTTCCTTCTTTATCGACAGGGAAATCACCATCATGCGGAATGTAACCCAGTCCGCCGACTTTGCTTTCAAAGAGAGAGGGCTTTGTATCAGTTAATTTGATTCTGATACAGGGTGCTTTTTCAATCATAGCATACTCCTTTCTGATTAACAGCAATCCCAGTTATACAGGACATCAGAGAAATCAAGATTTTTCAGTTTTTCGGAATTGATGAAGAAATTTCCGACTCCGGAATCGCCCCACATCACATGGTCATCTGCACCGGAAGCATAATCAGAATCTAACTGGAATAATAGGAAATCATAGTGATTTCTTTTTTCATCGCTTTCTCTGGGGTCGCCCTGCGTAAAGAACGGATAACCGCCAATCTGATGAAAGAAATCATAAGTTTTTGTTCCGTCATCATCTTCATCAAAAGGATTTTCCTTGCTTTCGCCTTTTGAAAATTCCATGCCGTATTCACCGAATACAGGAAAATTATATTCATCTTCATCATATTCAGATTTGATGAATTTTTTCTGAATTTCTTCTTCCGTGACAGTCTTGTCAACTTCCGGATAATAAATCACCCGGAACGTATCCTGTTCAGTGATGTCAAAACCGCCGTATTCTTCATCATTGAGAATCCAGAACTGTAAGAGTCCGGATTTCGGAAACGGCTCGAAATCGACTTGTGAGCAGTCAATCTGCGCCAGTAACCGGAGCTGATTTCCTTCCTCAGCCGCCGGAAAATCGCCGTCATGAGGAATATAGCCCAGTCCGCCGACTTTGCTGTCGAAAATTCCCGGCTGATTATCAAGTAATTTAAATTTGATACAAGGCTTTTGAGTTATCATAGCATTACTCCCATTCATATTTAGTCAGATTTCCCTGCAAACTCATATCCGGATAGCCCCATTGCCGGAGAACTTCATAAACGGCAATCGCCACGGAGTTCGATAGATTCAGGCTTCTGAGAGTCGGGCGCATAGGAATCCGGACGGCGGTTTCAGGATGCCGAACAAGCAAATCTTCAGGCAGTCCGGCATCTTCCCGGCCGAACATCAGATAGACATCATCTTCCGGATAGGCTACATCACTGTGACAAGTCCGGCTTTTCGTCGTGAAATAATAAATTTTATCATGCTGATGTTTCTGCATGAAATCATCAAGATTTGGATATTCATAAATTGTCAGTTTATCCCAGTAATCCAGTCCGGCGCGTTTGAGATTCTTATCCGAAATTTCAAATCCGTAAGGCTTGATTAAATGCAGAACTGCGCCAGTAACAGCGCATGTTCTGGAGATATTGCCGGTATTCTGCGGAATCTGCGGTTCGGCAAGTACAATATGAAGCATAATTTTCACCTGATTTTTTTAAAATAATTTTCTGCTTTCAGGATATACTAAACCCGAAAGGGGATGATTTTTATGAATTTAAATGCAATCTGGAAAGGCATTTCCGTAGGTGCGGCAATCGGTTCGGCGGCATTCATGCTGGTAAAGACGACTGAGAACAAGAAAAAGCATATCAAGCGTGATGCGGTCAGAACTATGAAATCCGCAAAAAGCCTGATGGATGATATTTCTTCTGTCATCATGTGAGACAGGAATCAGGGCAGGGCGGTCAGGCTCTGCCTTGATTTTTCCGATAGCCAAGATAGCTTTCGAGGATAATCACCGCAGCAACAGCATCTACAACGGCTTTTCGTTTTTTGCCTCTGGTGTTGGTAGCGTTTAAATACTGATGTGCGGAAACAGTTGTGCATCTTTCGTCCCAGAGTACATAATCAAGCCCGGTTAATTTATGAAGCAATTCTGCAAAAGCCTGACATTTTTCGGCACGTTCACCAATAGTATTATTCATATTTTTCGGATATCCGACGACCAGAAATTCTGCTTTCTGTTCTTTTGCCTGTTGAGCGACTTTCTGAGCACATGTTTCAAAATCCTGCTCTTGAATCACACAAAGCGGAGATGCCAGAAATTCAGTTTTATCACAGAGGGCAAGTCCGGTTCTGGAGTCGCCGAAGTCAATTCCCATAATCTTCATGAGGTATCACCACGGCTGGACAGTGCCGATAATATCGCGCACGGAGCTGATATTTTTTTCATCTAAGAAATCATGCATCTGCTTGATGATTTTAATCGGGGCATAAGGGTCAGTAAAAACAGCCATACCGACCTGAACGGCAGAAGCTCCGGCCATCATGAGCTCAATGGCATCTTCGCCAGAAGTGACACCCCCCATGCCGATAACAGGAATCTGAACGGCATTTGCCGTCTGCCAAACCATGCGGACAGCCACAGGAAAAATGCCTGCACCGGACAGACCACCGACATTATTTCGCAGAACAGGTCTTCTTGTATGAATATCAATTCTCATGCCTAGCAGAGTATTAATCAGGGAAACAGCATCCGCACCAGCAGATTCGACCGCTTTTGCAATATCTGTAATGCTTGTTACGTTCGGAGATAATTTTACGACTAAAGGCTTGCTTGTCGCTTTTCTCACAGCAGAAGTGACTTGTTCCGCCATATCACAGGATGTTCCGAATGCTGCACCGCCCTGTTTGACGTTCGGGCAGGAGATATTCAGTTCAATCATATGCACGTCAGTGGAATCTAATTTTTTAGCGACTTCGGCACATTCTTCGGGAGTAGAACCCGCAATGTTCGCCAGAATGACAGTATCTTTTGTGAGCAGATTCGGCAGTTCGTGTTCGATAAAATAATCAATGCCGGGGTTCTGAAGCCCTACAGAATTGAGCATTCCGGCAGGAGTTTCAGCGATTCTGGGTGCAAGGTTTCCGGTGCGCTTTGTTCCGGTTGTGCCTTTTGTAGCAATTCCGCCTAATTCCGACAGAGGATAGAATTCCTCATACTCCCGACCGTAGCCGAACACCCCTGATGCCGGAATAATCGGGTTTTTGAAATCAATACCGCAGATATTTACAGATAAATCAGCCATTACCAGAGCACCTCCTCAGCCTTGAATACAGGGCCGTTCTTGCAGACATGTAAAAATTCTTCTTCGCCGTTGTGATTCTTGATTTTGCAGGCACATCCAAGACATGCGCCCACACCGCAGGCCATACGTTCTTCCAGAGAGACTTCACAGTAAGTCTTGTTTCTCATGCAGATTTCGGAAACAGCTTTGAGCATCGGGAGCGAACCGCAGGCAAAGACAGCATCTGCACCCTCGCTCAGAAGCTGTTCAAGAGGGGCAGTGACAAAGCCCTTTACTGCACCGGCAGAACCGTCTTCTGTACAGCAGATGGTTCTTGCGCCATAGGCTTCCAAATCTTCCTGAAGTATCACCTGCTGAAATGTCCGGAATCCGCTGACAGCCGTTGCTTTTTCGCCGTAATATT
>SVNI01000050.1:0-10530 GCA_015066975.1 Ruminococcus sp.
ATCAATGAAGCCATGAGAGACTGGGCAACCAATATTGCAACGACTTTCTATTGTATCGGCTCTGTTATGGGTCCTCATCCTTATCCGACTATGGTGCGTGATTTCCAGAAAATCATTGGCGAAGAAGCCAAAAAACAGATTCTCGAAGCAGAAGGCAGACTCCCTGACTGTGTGGTTGCCTGTGTCGGAGGCGGTTCTAATGCAATGGGTATCTTCTATGATTTTATTCCGGATACTTCCGTCAGACTGGTCGGCGCAGAAGCTGCCGGAAAGGGTGCTGATACAGAATTCCATGCCGCTACGCTTACAAAGGGTGATTTGGGTATTTTTCACGGCATGAAATCTGTTTTCTTACAGAATGATGAAGGCCAGATTGCACCAGTATATTCGATTTCTGCCGGACTGGATTACCCCGGCATTGGCCCTGAACATGCCTATCTGAATGAAACAGGCCGTGCAGATTATGTCTGCATCACGGATGAAGAAGCAGTTCAGGCTTTTGAATATCTCTCGAAAACAGAAGGCATTATCCCGGCGATTGAGTCCGCTCATGCCGTTGCTGCCGCGCTCAAAATCGCACCGACTATGAGCAAAGACCAGATTATGATTATCAACCTCTCCGGCAGAGGAGACAAAGACGTTCAGCAGATTGCAAGATACAGAGGAGTGAATTTAAATGTCTAATAGAATTGATGAAAAATTTGCACAGCTCAAAGCGCAGAATAAGAAAGCACTGATTACTTATATCGCAGCAGGTGACGGCGGTCTTGACCTTACAGAAAAAGCTGTGCTCGAAATGGAAAAGAACGGCGCGGATATTATCGAAATCGGTGTGCCGTTCTCTGACCCTATCGCAGAAGGTCAGGTTATTCAGGAAGCAAGTCTCCGTGCGCTCCGTGATTATCATACTACCCTCAAGGGCGTATTCGGCATGGTGGAAAACCTCAGAAAGCAGACAGATATGCCCCTCCTGCTGATGCTCTATGCAAATACTATCTTTCGTTCCGGTACAGATGCTTTCTTTGACAAGTGCCGTGAAATCGGCATTGACGGCGTTATCGTGCCTGACCTGCCTTTCGAGGAACATGACGAATTCCGGGAAGCCGCTGAAAGAAACAATGTCTATAACATCAGCCTTGTGACTCCGGCATCTACCGGACGTATCGAGAAAATCGCATCTGAAGCACAAGGTTTCTTATACTGCGTATCTTCTGTGGGTGTGACAGGTATGAGAGATAAATTCGATACAAATTTCAATGCGTTCTTTGATGAAGTCAAGAAATATTCCAAGATTCCTTATTGTGTCGGATTCGGCATCCGTAACGGCGAAGCTGCCCAGAAAATGGGCTCTTATTGTGACGGCGTTATCGTCGGCAGTGCTGTTGTCAGCAAAGTTGGTGAATTCAAGCAGAATGCCCTTCCGGAAATTGCCGTTCTCTGTCAGGATTTGAGAAGCGGTCTCGACAAGGCATAATCCGCGTTCTTCAGGGGTTTTATATAGTATATTGACTAAAATCATGCCGCTTTTTACATGAATTTGCACAGAAATGCCGATTTTCCGGAAATTTCTTGACAAATCCCTTAAAATCGTATATAATACTAGTATATTAATTATTTTGGAGGAGTTCATATTATGAAAAAAGCAGAACTGATTCAGGCTGTTGCCGAAAAAACTGGTAAGTCCAAGAAGGAAGCAGGCGTTTTTGTTGACGCTGTTTTCGACAGTGTAAAAGATGCTCTCGTTGCTGGTGAAAAAGTAACTTTGACAGGCTTCGGCGTATTTGAAGTACGTGACCGTGCTGCCAAGAAGTGCAAGAACCCCAGAACAGGCGAAATGCAGGACGTTGCTGCTTGCAAAGCCCCCGCTTTCAAGGCTGGCAAAAACCTGAAAGAAGCTGTCAACAAGTAATTGACATCACAAAAACAATCCCTGCTTTCCGTCCGGAAAGCAGGGATTATTTTTTATATGCCGGAACTGCTGTACATTTCTGTACAGCAGTTCCGGTGATTATTTCAGAAAATTCAGAATCAGCAGCCACATCCGCAGTTGTTGTTGCATCCGCAGTTGTTGTTATTGCCGCAGCAAGAGAACAGGATGATGATGAGCAGAATAATCCAGCAGCAGCCATTGTTGTTGTTATCAAAACACATAGTACATAATCTCCTTGTGATAAAATATATATATCTGAAACTTCGCTGTTCTGCGCCGTTTCATAGTACATAGTATGAAACAGGAGAAAATGTGTGACTGTAGATTTTTATTTTCTCTTATATTTGATGCCTAGTGCATCTTTCATTTTCTGTTTGGCGGCACTCTCCAGAAAATGGACGAGTTCGCCCTGTGCAGTCATGCCGACAACCCCTTTGACAGTGTCCAGCTTAGACTGCCTGTCACGCTTGCTGGAATTACAGCTTCGGCACATTGCTTGCAAATTGCTGATAACATCCAGACCGCCTTTCCGTTTCGGAATAATATGGTCTACTGTAATTTCCGACTTCGGAAACCATTTTCCACAGGCAACGCATTTATAATACGTTCCTTTCCGGAACAGTAACTTTTTGCCTTTGTGGTGCTGAAAATATAATTCTCTGTATCCCATGAAATTTCACCTCCTGTCAGGAATATATTATCTATTATCATAACATATTTGCAGAATTTTGTCAAGTTTCTGCAATTGCCCGGAAATGAATTGCTTTTTAACCCGTTCTCGACAAATATTGCACAAAAAAGATGCTATACTGTTACTGTATCTCACAGAAAAGATTTCTGATTCCAGAAAGGAGATTCTTATTTTTATGCAGAGAAATTATAATTACCAAATAGAAAAATTTTCTGAAAATGCCATGCTTTCACTCGAAGCCGGCATCTGTCTGGCCGGTGAAATGGGGCATACCTATGTCGGAACAGAGCATTATCTGCTCGGAATTCTGCATCAGCAGCCTAACAGTGCAGCAGAAATTCTTCTTCATGCAGATATTACAGAACAGAATTTTTCACAGCAGCTTCTCCGGACTGTCGGCAGAGGAAACCGCACTGCACCCGGCTATGGAAGCATGACACCTGCTTTGCACAGAGTTCTTGCAGAAGCACAGATACTGGCAGAAAAAGAAAATCATTCCAGAATCACAACAAGATATATTCTTCTTGCTATGCTCAGGGACGAAAACTGCGCAGCCGCCGAACTTCTTGAATTTATGCATATCGATTTGCAGATGCTCGAAAAATCCTGTCATACAGCCAGCAGTTCCAGAATCCTGAATGCTCCCACAGCTTCTGAATTTCCTCAGTTATTCCGTTATGGAAAATTAATGCTTCCTTCCGAACAGGCAGACCCTCTGATTGGCAGAAATTCCGAAATCGACAGGGTATTGCAGGTACTCTCCCGAAAAAGCAAAAATAATCCCTGTCTTATCGGTGAACCGGGTGTCGGAAAGACAGCAATTATTCAAGGCGTTGCGGACAGGTTCGCCAGGGGAGAAGTCCCGGCGCAACTCATGGGAATGTTTATTTTTTCTCTGGATTTGGGCGCATTGCTCGCAGGAGCGAAGTATCGGGGCGATTTTGAAGAACGTGTCCGTGCATGTATCGAAGAAGTCATCCACGGCAGCCGTATTATTCTGTTTATTGATGAACTGCATACCATTGTCGGCGCAGGCGCGGCAGAGGGCGCAATTGATGCCGCCAATATGCTTAAACCTCAGCTCGCAAGAGGTGACCTCCGTCTTATCGGTGCAACTACTCCTGCCGAATACGCCCGCACTATCGAGAAAGACGGCGCACTTGCCAGACGCTTCCAGAGCGTTATGATTTCTGAACCTTCTCCCGAAGAAACTTTCTCTATCCTGAACGGCCTGAAAGAAAATTATGAAAATTATCATCATGTATTTCTGAATCAGAAAGTTTTGCAGAGCTGTATCGATTTATCACAGAAATATATCGCAGACAAAAGCTTTCCGGATAAAGCCATTGACCTGCTGGATGAATCCTGCGCCCGTGCTTCGCTCAGAAACGAATCTTTTGCCGAAGTTACCCCCGAAGATGTCGCTTCTGTCGCATCACTCCGGACAGGAATCCCTCTTGAACAGATGACCGAAGCCGAACAGGAAAAATTAAAGCATCTGCAATCTTCTTTACAAAAGCAGATTATCGGTCATGATGCTGTCATTCGTCAGCTTTGTGATGCCGTCTGCCGTGCCGGAAGCGGATTCCGTGAAATCAGCCGTCCGGTAGGTTCATTTCTGTTTCTGGGAGCGACCGGAATCGGAAAAACTGCCCTTGTCCGGAAACTTGCCGAAATCCTCTGCGGAACAGAAAAAGCCCTGCTTCGTGTCGATATGTCCGAATATATGGAACAGCATTCAGTTTCCAAGCTAATCGGCGCACCTCCCGGATATGTCGGCTTTGCAGAAGAATCCGTATTTTGCTCGCATCTGCGGAAACGGCCGTGCAGTGTCGTTTTGTTTGATGAGATTGAAAAGGCACATCCGGATGTCCTGCATCTGTTATTGCAGATACTCGAAGACGGCATTCTGACAGACAGCACCGGACGGAAAATCAGTCTCCGGAACTGCCTGATTTTTATGACTTCCAATCTCGGAATGCATGAAATTCAAAATACAGTCGGATTTCTGGAGCATTCCCGTCAGAAACAGGCAGTCAGCATTCTGAAAAAAACACTTCCGCCCGAACTTATCAACAGGATTGATGAAATTCTTGTATTTGAAAATCTCACTTATGAAAGTTTAATGCAGATTGCAGAACGTCAGCTTGACACGCTCGCAGAACGCACCATGCAGAACGGAATCGCCCTTGAATACGACAGCAATGCCGTAGAATGGATTGCATCCTGTCCGGATACGGCGCAGTATGGTGCAAGGCCTATCCGGAGGCTGCTCACGCAGGAGATTGAAAATCCGCTTTCTCGGATGTGGCTTCATGATGAAATCCGGAAAGGCGATACGGTATTCATCACCGTGCAGGATGATAAGCTTGAACTCAAAATTATGGAACGGGTGCGATAAAAAATCAGGGGCAGTTCTGGTATGAACTGTCCCTTTGCTAAAAATAAATCAGAATTTATATTTAATAATGAAAGGAATATTGTATGGTAATCCAATATAAAGGCTATCATATTTGCTGAAATCAAGTATTCTTAATTTGCTGAGTTTTTTTTCTACAATGTCCATAACTTTAAATAAATCACTATCTTTAATTATATAAGTTAGTCCATTATCTTTTGTCCAAATCCATCCATACTTATTATCAATATAAACCAAAGAATACTGTTTACTTTTAAGATATTCTCTAACTATATTCCCAATAGAAATTTCTGTTCCTTCGTCAAGAGCCATTATTATATCACATACAACATTTGCAAGATTTTTTATGGTCATATACTTATTTTTTTCTCTACGAGCCATATAGCACCTCTAAATTCCGATTTATTACATCAGCCGGATGATTACGGATTCCAGATAAGAAACTCCGGCGGAACGTGTTCGGTCAGCCATACACCATTTTCAGATAAGTAAAATTGATAGCCCTGTTGATGCATTTCTCCGGCTTTGACTTTCAGAATGTACGGCTTTCCGTGACGTTTGCCGACTTTCAGAGCCGTTTCTTCATCTTTCGACAGATGGACATATTGACGGCTCATGTGCAGAAGTCCCTGTTCGGAAATCGACTGCAAAAAGCGTTCCGCCGTGCCGTGATACAGAATTTCCGGCGGAATCTGTTCTTTCAGCTCCAGATTGACCGGAATCGAATGTCCCTGATTTGCACGGATTTTGGTTTTATCCGCATTGAAGCTGTAACGCTGTTTTTCATCTGTGCGGACGATTTCTTCGAGCGTTTGCATATCAAGATGATATTTGCCGTTCTGATTGACTTTCTGAATCAGCGTGCTGACATCCGTCCAGCCTCCCTGATATTCGATTTCAATTCCCACTGTCTGCGGACTGTGCCGGAGAATCAGGCTCAGAAACTTGCTGAGTTTGGTCAGATTGTTCTGTTCTTTCATGATTTGACCTCTTTTCTGATTTAAATTTCGATTGGAGTGCAAGCAGTTTCGGTTCAAGAAAGGGCATAATTTTATCATAAAGCCAGCAGATGCCGACAGCCGTGAAGCCTGTCATCAGGATATAATACGGCATTGCATATTGAGATTTGCTTTCTGCCATGAGATGATACATCATACCACCGATGATAACTAACGGAAAAATTATCTGCATGAGTTCCTTCTTGCGCAGGCAGGCGATACTGCCGAGCAGAACGCCGGCGAAAATCAACTGTGCATAAATATCCATATAGGCTTTTGTTTTCTGTTCGCCGTCATTGCAGACCCATTCGGAAAACTTACCCTTTTCCTGATACTGCATCCGGACTTTGTTGTTCCAGATGCTCTGATAGCTGGTTTCGTTCCATTGAGAGACGAATTTTTTATAGAAAAATTCATCACGATAATGCTTGTTTTCAGAAAAATATTTGAGTCTGTTCTTGATTTCTTCAACAGATGCCTGTGATGCTTCCTGCGTATTGAAATTATGGATTTCAAAATTAGAGATAGTATGAAAATAATTATACCATCCGGGAGCATTTCCGGATTCGTTGAGCCCCATGGCGATAAAAGAAGTCATCGGAATGGATTGCTGAAGCTGAATACCGCTTCGGGATTCGTAGAAAGAAGATACACATTTCGGCATTGTAAATGACAGTGAAATGCTTAATACAAAATATGCCAGACAAATAACCAGTTTTCGGGGCTGTTTCAATGCGCTGATTGCTTTTGCAAAGACGATTATCATCATAGCGGTCAGACAAATGAGATAATTCGGCTTTATCAGATAGGCCAGTGCAATGCATACTGCTGATAATGGAATGAATCTGATTTTTTCTGTCTGGAAATAATAAACTTCAAAAACAATTCCCCAGACGGCAAACATCATGCCCGGATAGATTCCATAAAGAAAGACACTGAAAATAATCGGCTGAATGCTGAATAATAACAGAAATGCTGTCAGATGATGAATTCTCTCATCTTTGAATAATCTTTTGCTTAATGTCAGAATGCCGGCATAGGTCACAGCAAGAAAAATCACGTTCATGATTTCCAGATAAATCAGATTCGCAGGTTCTTTGAACGTGTCGTGAATCCGGATAAGTATTTCATTGAACAGCACATATCCCAACTGATAAGAATAATATGAAAAATACGGCAGTTCCAGCCATTCAAAATCATCTCTGGAAGCTCTGATAGAAGCTGTCGCCACTGTGCCGGAATCTTCCGAGGGGCATACCTGCGAGGACATTACCCAGATAGAACCCAGCACAATCACCCACAAAGAAACAAAAATGATTTCTGTCCGGAATGATACTTTTTTCAGGAACGGCATCACGGAAAAACATACGGCAAAGCCGATAACAAGCCATATCAGATTGGCAAAGATATTATCATGATAATACCAGACTGTTTCGATTCCCTGCTGAATTGTAACGACGATATTATTGATGCCTTCGCCCTCCTGAACGATTTCCATTCCGGTCGTTGAAAAAATGCTTGCCAGTGTCAGAACACCTGTCAGAAATATGGCGAACAGGCAGATGACAACCCTGACAAAACTCTCGAATTTTGTTGTTTTTTCGGTCATGTGTTAAAAACTCCTTTCCGAATTATTATAGCATAAAAATCCGGAGACTGCAAGCCTTTTTGAAAAAAATAATATCCGCATCCCGGAAAAATCCGGAATGCGGACAGATTTACTTGATAATCCTGTCATAGTTTGCAGATACAGTATTCCAGTCGATAAGATTAAACAGCGAATTAATATAATCTGCACGGAGATTTTTATATTTCAGATAATAGGCATGTTCCCAGACATCAAGAGCCAGAATCGGAATATAGTCGGTTTTTTCAGAAAGCGGGTTATCCTGATTCGGAGAGGCTGAAATCATCAAATCGCCGTTCTTGTTAGCCGAAAGCCATGCCCAGCCTGAACCGAACTGTCCGAGTGCTAATCTGGTGAGTTCCGCTTTCAGATTATCGAAACTGCCGAACGTGCTGTTGATTTTTTCAGCAAGCTTTCCGTATGGCTGATTCGCCGGATTCGGAGAAAGCTGTGAAAAATACAGATTATGATTATAGAAGCCTCCGCCGTTGTTTTTGAGGGCAGTTCTGACAGCAGGGTCAGCGACAGTCTCCAGATTTGACAGAATTTCGATAACGTCCTTGTCCTGTAAGCCGGCCATTTCAACAGCCTTATTGAAGTTTGCGGTATAAGTGGCATGATGTTTTGCATAATGTGTTTCGACTGTGAGGGCATCAATATAAGGTTCAAGTGCATCGTAAGCATAGGAAAGTGGTACTTGTGTAAACATAGGGCATAACCTCCTGAAAAAATAGTATATTAGTATTATACGAAATTTTCAGAATTTTGTCAAGAGTTTTAGTAAAAATAATTCATCAGAAGCAGTACACGATACTGAATCAGTTCCATTTCGAGATAATCTGTGTACAGACTGCCCATTTCATAGGAAAGCTGTAAATCTCCCTCCCAGAAAGTATCAAATTTTTCCTGAAAATCCTGCTGTGATGCCTGAATCGCCTGAAATACATCCGGTGAAATTGTATTTTCAAGGTCAGTAAGCAGTTCATTCATGAATGTGTCCTTTAATTCTGTATATGCACGGGTATGGGAATCCGGAGCGATGCCGTTAACAAGAATACTGTGATAACGCTCATAATAGGGATTTCCATTCTCCCGGTGAAGTGTTGTTAATTCAGAAAGCATTTCATCTGCCTGTCTGCCGGAATCTTCATAGACCCGACTGTTCATAGACCAGTTCATTGCTTCCTGCCGGCGCAGTTCCCAGTAAGATGCCTGTAACGCTTCTACATCTGATACTCTGCTTAAATCCAGACAACGCCATTCAGATTCCTGTATTTTTTCTGTTGCTGTTTCAGCTTCTGGTATAGCTGTGCTTTCGGCCGGCACTTCCGGAGCAGGCGGAATAGTTGTTTCCGGCGGGAATGTGTCTGTTTCTTCGGCAAGAATTTCCCGAATCGTTTCTGTCACTGTCTGATTCGGCAGATGAATCTGTGTTACGGCAGTTTCCGGAACAGTAGTTTCCATCCGGATGGTTGTGTGTGCAGTTGTGAATCCTGTTGTCTGTGTGGTGGAAAGTTCGGCAGACAATGCAGGTTTAGAAGTGCTTGTTTCGGAAACAGTTTCCATCTGTGTGGTGATGCTTTCAGCAGGGGAAAATGCAGTCGGCTGTTTTTGCTGTGTTTCCTCTTTTATATGTTCCGGCATTTCTTCTTGACTAAGTGTTTTTTCCTGAGGTTCGATAGAATGATTTCTCGCTTCCAGCAGTTCACAATAGCCATAGAGTCCGAAAAATGCCGTAAGAAAGAGTGCCATTGCCGGCGCAGTAAACCGGAACAGCTTCTTATTCCGTTCTTTTTTGATTTCTTTTAGAAAATCCGGATATTCAGAAGGCTTTTCTGAAGCATAGATTTCTTTCAGAGTTTTTCTTAATTTTCTGTTCATAGCGATTCTCCTTTCAGAGGCTTTCTTTGAGTTTCTGTGTAATCTGCCGGATTCGCTTGCTCATCACAAAACGAGACACGCCGAACATTTCAGCAATCAGGGAAATTTTTTCGCCGTTGACGTACCGGAGAATGATGATTTCCCTATCCTCATCAGGGAGCGCATCCATTGCCATTTTGAGGGCGACGCGTTCCGGAATGCCGAGATTCTGTTCTGGAGTAATTTCCTCATTGAGAGAATCCGCCGGAACTTTTCTCAGCTTGTCAATACACAGATTTCTGGCGATTGTATAGAGATACTGCCGGGCATGGCTTTCATATTCGGGATGCTGAAGATATCTCAGAAAGGTTTCCTGTGTGATGTCTTCGGCATCTTCTTTATGATGAAGCCAATACAGACAATAATGAAAAATTCTGGTATACTCTGATTCAATTTTCATGGGCGCGCCCTCCCTTCTGTCTATATGACGTTTGAACAGGACAGAATGTGCGGAATTTTCAGACCTAAAATTGTAAATAAATTATGAACAGAAAAATTCCCCGATAAACTTGCATTTATCGGGGAAATTATTTGAGATAACTGTTTTCAGAAGCATTCAGCCTACCAGACCGGAACGTTCAATACCTTCTGTAAAGTATTTCTGTAAGAAAGTATACATCACGAGTAAAGGCGTAACGGAAAGCAGACAGCCGGCTTCCATCCAGATGATTTGCTCACGGGGAGAAACTTCCACTGTTGCGCTGTTGAATAGTTCCAGTGATAACAGTGTGTTCAGGTTTTTGAGCATCAGCGCGATTGTCGAGTTGTTTGTGAAAAATGTCGAGCTGACATAATAGTCATTCCAGTACCATACCACCGAGAACAGGAACACTGTCAGGAACGAAGAAGCGGCATTCGGAATCATAACTTGTACAAATGTCCGGAGAGGGCCACAACCGTCAAGATAAGCAGCATCTTCAAGTTCTTTCGGAAGTCCTTTGAAGA
>SVNI01000050.1:10540-15148 GCA_015066975.1 Ruminococcus sp.
CTGACGGAAAATGAATATCATCAGTCCGGCACGGATGCCGTTCGCCATCAGTGCAGGCAGATACATAGTCAGAGGGGTATCAATCAGATTGAATGCACCAAACAGAAAATATCTGAATTCCATATACTGCGGAATTGCAATAATCTGATTCGGGACGAGAATCATCATCAGCACAATGCCGAATAATAAATTTTTGCCCTTGAATTTGAATCTTGCAAACCCATAGCCCGTGATGGCACAGGTCACAACCTGCACCAGTGAACAGCCGATATTCAGAAACAGTGTTGTTCCGAGCGTGTGCCAGAAATCCATAGCATTCATGGTCTGCTTGATGATTTTCAGTGTCAGATGACGCGGAATCCACATTACAGTGGGGTCACTCATATCTTCCTGTGCACGGAATGCACAGCTAATCATGTAGATTAACGGATACAGAATGATAAAGCACAATCCGAACAGAATGAAAAATCTTGCAATCGGCCAGACTTTATCCATGGCTTCTTTGCGCTTCAGATAGGCGATTTCTTCTTTATTCATATTGCGCATATGAATCTGCCGGATTTGTTTCTTGGAGAGACCGTTTCCGACGATATGTTCGCCCTCTTTGACAGGTTCTTCTTTTTTATTAAAAATAGCCAAAATTCCAGTCCCTCCTTTAATCTACTTCGTAATAGATGAAATGATTCAGAATCACAGTAATCAGGCCAACCGCTGCCAGCACAATGATGAAATATACCCATGCCATTGCGGCCGCATAGCCATACTGCCAGTCTTTCTGCATGTCAAGCACTCTGCCCATGACGGCATTATCCGGAGAAGTAAAGCTGTCGATAACTGTAAATATCAGGCAGGCGAGAATCATGGGGCTGACATAGGGAAGTGTTATCTTCCAGAAATATTCCCATGCAGTAGCACCCTCCATCTGTGCGGCTTCTTTTGCCGAAACAGGAATGTTCTGCAAAGCTGCTAAGAATATCAGAATCTGAATGCCGGCATTCCAGACAATACCAAAAATATTATTGGAAACAGCTTCCACCATTTTCTGGATATTTTCGTTAATGCCGTACAGCCCGATAAACTGAAATAATTCGCCCATCAGGTCGGTTGAGAACATTGTAGAGAACTGTCCGGCACTGCTTGCACCGCTGCTGGAAATATTGCCATTGATGATGCTGTATACAGGACCTGTTGCAATGATAACCGGCAGGAAGAAAACTGCTCTTGCAAAGGTTCTGCCCTTGAATTTCTGATTCAGAATGACCGCGATAAACAGAGAAAAGATAATAATCAGCGGTGTTTTCCATAGAGTTTCTACCAGCACATTCACAAGATATTTACTATAGTTCGCATCACCTGTGAATACATAGATATAATTATCCAGTCCGACCCATTTTCCCTGCATACCGCCTTTTTCCGGGCGGACATCCATAAACGAATACATCAGGGAATTCGCCAGAGGATATAAGAACCATATCAGAGTGCCGACCATCCACAGCCCGATAAAACCATAACCGTAGAGAGCTTTTCGTTTTTCATAAGGCATCTTGATTTGCTTTTTTTCATTTGCCATGAGTACCGCTCACGCTCCTTTCTCAGCATCTGCCAGTTTGTAGACAATGCCGTTTGCTGTGATAGATTTTTCTGCATAATCCACAGTTACCTGTGTACCATCCTCGTAAGTCGTGACGGAAATATCATTTTCACGAACATAATCCGTAATGACTTTATCACTGACTTTGGAGAGAACTTCTTTCGCAAGCTTGTATTCCTGAGCGGCGGTATCCGTCCAGAATGCGTAATGTGAATAATAATAGCTGTCAAACAGCGTATCTTTCAGGTCACTTGCTTCTGCATAAATCATATCATAGGCAGGATTGCAGCCGGTTGCAATTGCTGTCAGGAAAGAATCTGTGCTGTCAGCACTCGCATTGATGGCCGTGCTCGAATAGGGGAGAATGCCGTGCATCACAAGCTGATAGAAAGGAACTTCTTCATCAAAAATATCAAATCCACTGGAATGCAGGGGCACATCTGAAATCTTATCCGCATAGGGGAATGCATATGCCGCGCAGGTATCCGCCAGCAGAGACAGTCCGGAATCCTGAATGCTTTGATAGGAGGTCTGCAATGCGCTGACAGTATCATCACGGGACATGTTCTGTTTTCCGTAATCGCCCCAGATGGTGGAAGTCAGTTCTCCGAGGCAGACACCTGTCAGCTTGCGTTTAGCATAATTATTCGCAAGTTTCTGATAGAGTTCTGTAAATACCCCCGGAGAAAGCAGGGATTTTGTCTTGACATTGGTATTCTGTACCCCGTAGGATAAATTATATGTCATCAGACGGGAATAAGAATTAGAAATTCTGATAGTCGTATCTGTGAACGTATAATAGCCGTTTCCGGAATCGAATGTCTTGTTATTGACAGCCGGATAGAAATCGAAATTTTGTTCATCCAGATATTTCACCAGCTTGTTGAAGCTTGCTGCACCGCCGAGCGTTGCGGAAGGTTTGGACTGATAGTCCACTTTTCCGGAAATACCGTCATTTGTCCAGTTGTTGTAAATGACAGACATATCATCCACACCAAGGCCGGATAATTCAGCAATGATTTTTTCCGCTTCGGAATAACTTGTCATGGAAGTTTTCATTGTAACCGGAATTCCCAGCACGGAACGGGATTTCATTGTACCGCCGTACAAATCCAGATATAATTCTGTGGAATCTGCTTCGGTTTTCTTAGTGACATTGCCGGCATCAAGCAGATAATTCCGGTAAGTTTCAGCAATATTCATGTAACTGGCATCAGTATCTGCAATTGGATAATATCTTAATTTGATAGTATCTGTTTTGATATCGCCGTCCTCGAATACGGTCAGATTGCCATAATCACCGGACATGCTGTAAGTATCCGAACCGCGGAGCTGAAATGTGAAGTTACAGGTATTGAAACTGCTCAGAGACTGACCGCTGACACTGGCATTCAGAGAAACATTGCCGTCACCTTCTTCGATGATAACGGCCATAGCGTTATCTTTTTTTACAATGCCGTAGACAGGCATGAGAATTTCTTCAGTCACGGCAGGTTTTGTCGTGGGGACGTTGGTGATATCACGGCCGTAGACTTTCTGAGAATAGCTTTTTGTGGTTTCTTTTCCGTTATTGAACCGGATGAGTGAACCGCATCCGTCCGGAATTACAAAATAGCCGTCTTCATTGCCTTCCCCTGCGCCGAATGCGCCTAACAATGTGAGCTGTGTGGCGACAAGGCCTTTATCTGTCATGGTTTCTTTGATATCATCACACTTGACAGTGACGGACATATAGTCATCTTCAAGTTCGTAAGCAACTGGAATAGTGATACCGCATTTTTCAAAATCATAAGTGATGATAAGCCCTGTATCAGTTTCCTTGAAACTCAGCTTTGCGGAATTCCGGGAACGGAGATTCGTTATTCCTCGGCTGTTGCTGTCGCCGTAGGTCAGAACCAAAGAAGACTGCAAATCAGTAACAACTAACGGAGTAGCGGTTTCATCACGGTTAGCTGTCGGCGGAGATGACCACCATGTGTAATTATTTTTCTTGTTTTCGATACCTATCAGACCAGTATCTTCATCATAATACATCATGAAGTTATCATTCTCGGCCACTGTCTTGACACATACGCGAACCTGTGTTTTATTGCCGTCAAGAACAGCCCAGCGGCTTCTGTCTTCGTTCTGATAGAGCGTTGTTTCACCTGCACTCCAGACGTTCTGCATTTCAGCGCGTACAGATTTATAATCCGTGCTGTAGAGTTCAAGTGTCTGCTCATCTTTGGTCAGGAATAAATATTCGCTGTCGAGCGTGGAAACTCTGAACCGGATTTTGACAATCTTTTTCTGGTCGGCATCCAGCACAACCAGATAATTTCCTGCTTCGCTGAAATAAATATGCTGTTCCTTATCACTTGCAATTTCTTCGAGTTCGGCAGCCATTTTTCCACTTTCGGCATCAATAAGCGCAAGCTCTGCATGTTTGAGATGCTTTTCAGTATCTTTCACAGCATCTTTGAGTTCATCTTCATTTTTATATTTTTTCTGCAAATCGGCTTCGATTTTGTCTTTGTAGTCATCTTCACGAAGATAGACTTCATAGCCGTCTGCCGTGCCGACGGATTTCATATAGGCTTTGACTTCATCCGGAGAAGCGTCAAATTCTTCTTCCTCCTCCTCGATGGAGATAGTTTCTTCTGAAAGTGCAGTATCTTCTTCAGAAACGGCTTCTTCGGAAACAACGGCATCTCCAGCAGAATTTGCATCTTCGGCATAGACAGTTGCCGAACCTGCGGAACAAATCATTGCCATAGAGAGCAGGCAAGCCAATACACGTTTTAATTTCAGTATTTTCATGAATTTTTTCACCTACACTTTCAGACGATATGCAATTTCAGTATAAATCGAATATACAAAGACATACACCTGCTGGAATAGTGACAGCAACAGCACCAGCAGGAAAAGCATAATCAGCATGGCACAGATAGTCAGGATAATCGCACCAATCGTTTTCATGAACGTGTACTGATGCACGGACTTAATCGCCGAAAACAGCAGAACACCGCTCCATAACA
>SVNI01000051.1:0-10566 GCA_015066975.1 Ruminococcus sp.
TTTTGTACTCATGATGTTATCACTTATTTCTTGTTATATTTTTTATATCCCGGATGCTTTCCGGTGACTTTGTAATTTTCCCGCATACTGCACAGACGGTCAATATTTTCGCGGGAAATTTCCTGCGCTCCGCCGAGAAGATGCGCATTCAGGCTGATTTTAGCATATAATTCCAGTGTTTCCATTCTGTAGTAAGCTGTCAGCAGGTCAGAACCGACTGTCAGCGCACCATGATTCTGCAACAGCATGACATCATGTTCCTGCAAATAAGGTTTGATGGCTTCCGGAACTTCGTTTGTAGAAGGCGTTCCGTAAGGTGTCACCGGGACAGAACCAATTGCAATAACGGATTCAATCATAGAATACTGGTCAAGTGCAATATTCGCCACAGCATAGCCTGTTGCTGTCGGCGGATGCGCATGAACCACGCCGTTGACATCTTCGCGTTCTCTGTAACAGCACAGATGCATCTTGATTTCTGAAGACGGTCTGTAGCCTTCCTGTCCTTCGATCACTTCGCCTTTGTCATTAATTCTGACTAACTTTTCCGGTGTGATGAAGCTTTTGCTGATACCTGTCGGCGTTGCCAAAAATGTACCGTCTTCCAGACGAACAGAAACATTTCCGTCATTGGCGGCCACCCAGCCGAGCTGCCACATCTTATGGCACACATCACAGATTTCATCTTTTATCTGATTCAAATTCATCTTATTTTTCATACCTTTCTGAGCAAAATATAATCTTACCCACTTATTATACACTATTTTAGTAAATTTGTCCAGTGTTTTTTCAAAAAAATATGAAAAAATCAAAATCCTGAAATCCAGTGTCAGATTCTGAAAATATTTTTTTAAAAAATTGACAATCCTATATTGACGGAATGAAAATTTTCCGGTATAATAGAAATCAGAGAACTATTTATGGAGGTGCAGTATTATTTTGAATACTAAAATCGCAGCTTCGCTCCTGAGTGCAGACATGCTCCACTTGGGTGACGAATTGGAAAGAGTAAAGAGAGCCGGTATTGACTGGCTGCATTATGATGTCATGGACGGAGGATTTGTACCGAATATTACTTTCGGAATGCCGATTCTGAAAGAAATCGCCAAAAAAACAGATTTATTCCTTGATGTACATCTGATGATTATGAATCCCAGACCCTATATTCATGAATTTGCCATTTCAGGTGCAAATCTGATTACATTTCATCTGGAAAGCCCTATCAGCCAGAATCCGTTCCTGACAATCAAGATGATTAAAGAGCATCACTGTCAGGTCGGCGCGGCACTCAAGCCCGGTACACCAGCAAAATGTCTGCTTCCGTTTCTGGATGACCTGGATGTGATTCTTGTCATGACAGTAGAACCCGGTTTCAGCGGTCAGAGCTATATTCATGATATGACTCCCAAAATCAAGGAAATCCGGAATATGATTCAGGGAAGAAATATAAAAATAGAAGTAGACGGCGGTATTGATAATTTCACTGCCATAGAAGCCATCAATGCCGGAGCAGATATTCTCGTTTCCGGAAGCTACCTGTTCAATCAGGCAGATATGAGAAAAGCTGTAGAAAGCATCAAAAAACATACAGAAAAATAAAAAACAGAGAACAAAAGAAATCCATCAGAGAGGAGACACCTGATTTTCCATGAAAATCAAACCCAAAGGCCGGAAAATCTACCGCCGGAAAGACCGGATAGCTTATCATAAAAAAATCCGGCATGATACCGGAAGTGCTGTGCTTACTATCCTGATTGCCGGTGTTATCGGCTTTTTCGGATACAGTGCCGGCGCACCTGTTCTGAAATTTTTACAGGAAAGAGAGCTTCTCTCTCCCCCGTCGGCACATGATGCGGAAACTGTTTTCAGTGAAACAGCACAAGCAGAAACTTTTCCGGAAGCCGATTCTGCTTCTGTATCTGCCGAAACAGTGCAGGAATCTGCTGTACCAGAAACAGAATCCGTTCCGGAGACAGAACCCGAAACCGAAGAAGAAAATCTCGGCTTTGTCCAGAAAGCTCCTTCTGTGCAGGGCTATCTTCTGGAGGCTTCTGCACTGATGACGGAATCTTCCCTGCACAGTGCGCTTGAGGAACTGCCGGAAGGCATTTCACATCTGCTGATTCCTCTGAAGCTCAAAGGCGGAAATATCTATTATGCCACTTCGGTACAGGATGCCGCAAGAAGCAATGCTGTACAGGCATTTATTCCGCTTTCTGATATTTATCAGGCTGTTTCCGCAAAAGGCATAGAGCCTGTCGCCCTGATAAATATGCTGGAAGATTCTGTCTTTCCGAAAAGCTATCCGGATGCCGGATACCTGTTTCAGGATACCGGAGACTTCTGGACAGATAAGTCTGCATCAGAAGGCACATTATGGCTTTCCCCGTTCAGCGTTCTGACACAGGATTATCTTTCGGCTATTGCAGAGGAAATCGAAACAGCGGGATTCCGGACAATTGTCTGTGACGGCCTGAAATATCCCAATTTTCCACGGACAGAGCTTCCGGAACTAGACCCCCGGTGCAGTGAACCGGAACGCTGGCAGTATCTGACCGACGTACTGACCGCCATGCGTGCAAAAGCTTCTGAAACCGCATTTTTCGTCAGAATTGACGGCAATGATACTTTGCTTGGCAATACAGAATCCCTGTCAGCAGCCGAAGCTTTCCCGGCAGACTGCCTTCTTGTTTCCGGAAATCCTGAAACGTTGCAGGATTTGGAACAGTTCACAGAAATTTCCAATTCCGTTCCGGTCATTCTGGAATATCACGGCAGTGAAATTCCAAAAAATCTGAAACTAAAAAGTTATATTTTAAATCCTCAAGAATAAAAAATATTATCCAAAGGAGTATTTTTATGGCAGAAAAGTTTACTATCTCACTCCAGAAAATCATTGACGAGTTCAAACTCGAAGTCATTCATACCCCCAAAAATCCCGAAGAAATTTTGATTGACGAAAATGAAGTCAACCGTCCGGGCTTGCAGTTAATGGGTTTCTATGAATATTTCAATCCGGAGCGGATTCAGATTATCGGCAAGATGGAATTTGCCTATCTTTCCACTATCGACGAGAAAACAAGACGGGAACGTCTGGAATTATTATTCTCCCAGAAGCTTCCGGCTCTGATTATCACCAGAGAACTCCCCTATTTCTCTGAAATGCTGGAACTTGCACAGCAGTTTGAAATGCCCCTGCTCCGAAGCAAGGAGAGCACATCAAATTTCATGTCCGGCCTGATTGCCTTTCTGAATCTGAATCTTGCGCCCAGAATCACCCGTCACGGCGTTCTGATTGAAATCTACGGCGAAGGTGTTTTCCTGACTGGTGAAAGCGGTGTCGGCAAGAGCGAAACTGCTATCGAACTGGTTAAGCGCGGTCACCGCCTTGTCGCTGATGATGCTGTCGAAATCCGCAAAGTCTCGAATATCAGTCTTGTTGGCAGTTCTCCGGATAATATCCGACATTTTCTGGAACTCCGCGGTATTGGTATTATCAATGCAAGAAGGCTGTTCGGTATGGGTGCTGTCAAGATGACTGAAAAAATCGACCTCGTTGTCGAAATGGAACTCTGGAATCCTGAAAAAATCTATGACAGAATGGGGATTGACACGGAATATGCTTCTATCTTAGGTGTCAAAATCCCCTCTCTGACCATTCCGGTAAAACCCGGCCGAAATCTTGCTGTCATTCTGGAAGTTGCCGCCATGAATAACCGTCAGAAAAAGATGGGCTACAATGCTGCAAATGAACTGCTTACCCGTCTCGGTATGGATATGGAAGGCACAGAAACTATCAAAGACTACGACACATTTTAATTGGAGGTCTGTATATTCATGAAAACAAAACTGAAACAGCTTTGTGACAGTTATCAGATGAAATTTCTTACAGATGTCCCACTCAGCGGACATACAACGTTTCGTATCGGCGGAAATGCTGACTACTGGATAGAAATCAATTCCGTGCAGGGTCTGGGCGCAGTGCGCCGGTTCTGTCAGGAACATCAGCTTCCATGCTTTGTCATGGGACGGGGCAGTAATATTCTCGCTTCTGATGACGGCTACAGAGGTGTGATTCTGCATATCGGAAATGCACTTTCTGCCGTCTCTTTCACCGAAGAAGATACTATTGTCTGCCAGTCCGGTGCAATGCTTTCGACAATTGCCAGAACCGCCGAAGAACATCATCTTGCCGGAATGGAAGCCCTCAGCGGAATTCCCGGCACAATCGGCGGTGCGCTGTTTATGAATGCAGGAGCTTACAAATGTGAAATGAAAGATATCGCCATTTCCTGCACTTATCTTGATGAGAACGGCACAGAACATACTCTTTCTCAGGAAAAAATGGATTTATCCTACCGGCACAGCTTTTTCACAGAACATCCTGACTGCATTATCACTTCTGTCACGCTGAAACTCAGCAAAGACAATCCGGAAGAAATCACTTCCAGAATGCAGGACTTTTCCGAACGCAGAAAAAGCAAACAGCCTTTGAATTTTCCCAGCGCAGGAAGTACTTTCAAGCGTCCAAAAGATAGTTTTGCATCCAAACTCATTGATGAATGCGGTCTGAAAGGCTATCAGGTCGGGGATGCGCAGGTCAGTGAAAAACATGCCGGATTTGTTATCAATCTCAATCACGCCACCTGTGCGCAGGTGCTCCGGCTCTGCCGTGATGTGCATGATAAAGTTCTTGCCGAAACAGGTGTGATTCTGGAACTTGAACCTGTTCTTCTCGGTGTGCAGAAAGGTGATGCTTCATGCAGTTGATTATCATCACAGGCATGTCCGGTTCGGGAAAATCCACTGCCATGAAAGTGCTGGAAGATATCGGCTTCTACTGCATTGATAATCTCCCTCCGCAGTTTATCCCCAATTTTGCAGATGTCTGCACACGAACCGGCGGAAGCCTGAACAAAGTCGCTATTGCTGTTGATATCCGCACGGGCGAAATGTTTTCCGAAATTCATGAAATCATCAGGACACTCAAAAAAGATATGCCCGGCGAAGTCAAAGTTATCTTTATGGAATCTTCTGATGATATTCTGATTCAGCGATATAAAGAAACCCGTCGCCGTCATCCGCTGGCCGAAAAATATAACAGCCTGCTCGAAGCCCTTCAAGCCGAACGGGAAGCTCTGCTTCCCCTCCGGTCACAGGCTGATTATTATATTGAAACTTCCAGACTCAGCACATCCCAGCTCGGCGAAGAAATCCGGGATATTTTTCTTGAAAATCATCTGGATTCCATTGTTGTGAAAGTCATGTCTTTCGGATATAAATACGGCGTTTCGGCGGAATCGGATTTAGTTTTTGATGTGCGCTGTCTGCCGAATCCGTTCTATGTTCCGGAACTCAAAACCCATACCGGGACAGAAGCCTGTGTCCGCGATTATGTCATGCAGTTTCCGCAGTCGCAGACACTTCTGAGTAAAATCAATGATTTGCTGGAATTCCTGTTGCCGTTGTATATCTCGGAAGGAAAAAGCCAGCTTGTGATAGCATTCGGCTGTACCGGCGGAAAGCACAGAAGCGTGACATTTGCGGAACTTGTCGGCGATACTCTGAAAGAAAAAGGCTACCGTGTTCATAAAATGCACAGGGATATCAAAAAAGGCAAGCATTAAGAATTTACTAATTTATCACAAGGGGGGAAAGCCGTGTCTTTTTCGCATGATGTCCGGGAATGTATCCGGAGTACAATCAATGACCATGACAGAAGATTTGCCTGTTTATATGGAATGCTGTTATTTGGCAGAACTGTCACACATGAGGAAATCTGCCTGAAAAGTGAAAGTGAAGTATTCCGTTCGGTGTTTCCGGTACTGCTGAAAACTGTCTTCGGGGCATCCGTTCCCCTTGCTGTCGAAAACAAGCCCCGCAAAGACGGCGAAACCCTGACTATCTACAGAATCACAGGGGAATCTTATGTTACTACTATCCGGCATACGTTCCATATTCATGAGGAACGCAGGATTGATATGCGCAATCTCCCTACCAACAGCATGGGGGCATTTCTGGGCGGTGTGTTTCTGACATGCGGAAGCATTACCGACCCTATGAAAGAATATCACCTTGAATTCTCCGCACCAACAGAACAGCTCTGCAAGGACTTATGCGATATTCTCTACAGTGTCGGGGTGCATCCCAACGTCATGCAGAGAAAATACGCTTGGTCGGCCTATCTCAAAGTCAGCGAAGAAATCGAAGATTTGCTTACTTTTATCGGCGCGCAGAAATGTACGCTCGAATTAATCGAAATCAAAATCAATAAAGAAGTCATCAATCAGATTAACCGCAGAAATAACTGTGATATGGCCAATATTGACAAAACTATCTCCGCATCTGAAAAACAGTGCCGGGATATTCAGGAAATCATCAGTCATGACGGCTTAAAGAAACTCTCTCCGGAATTGCAGGAACTTGCCGAACTCCGGCTCGAAAATCCGCATCTGAGCCTTGCCGAACTCGGCGGTATGCTCGGAAAGCCTATTGGCCGTTCCGGGGTCAATCACCGTTTCCGGAAACTTTCCGCCATTGCCGAAACCTACAGAAATTTATGATACAGGGGTAATTTCATGATGAATCAGAATCCACAGAATTTTGTACATCTGCATGTACACAGCGAATACAGTTTATTAGAAAGTGCCTGCCGGATAAAAGAACTTGTCCGCCAAGTGAAAGCTTCCGGTCAGAAGGCTGTCGCCGTTACCGATTCCGGCAATCTGTACGGTGCAGTTGTTTTCTATCAGGAAGCTGTCAAGGCCGGCATCAAGCCGATTATCGGCTGTGAACTGCAAATTGCCGATAAGAATCAGAAGCTTGTGCTTCTTTGCGAAAATCAGCAGGGCTATCAGAATCTGATAAAGCTGGTTTCCGCGGAACAGGTTACTTTCAGCCTTGTGAAAAAATATCATGCCGGATTAATTTGTCTTTCAGTCACTGATGCCGGAACGATTCCGGAATTACTGCTGGAAGGCAATTTTTCTTATGCAGAACAGAACGTTCTTCAATGGAAAAATCTGTTCAGCGCAGAACATTATTTTCTGGAAATCCAGAATCATCATCTTCCGAAAGAAAAACAGCTTCTTCCCCTGCTGGTGAAGCTTTCCGGAAATACAGGCGTTCCCCTCGTCGCTGTAAATCAGGTGCGCTATCTGAAACGCGCTGATGCACAGACACAGAAAATTCTGACCTGTATCAAGAATAATCAGTCACTGGAAGAACTCAGCTATTCCGGAAAGGAAGCCTATCTGAAATCTTCAGAAGAAATGATGCAGATATTTTCCGCCCTGCCGGATGCCGTGCAGAATACTGTCCGCATTGCCGAACGGTGCAATTTAGAAATTCAGTTCCATGAACAGAAGCTTCCGCATTTCGTTCAGGACGGCATTACTGATAACAAAGCCTATTTTGAGAAGCTCTGTCAACAGGGCATGTACCGGCATTACGGACAGAATCCCCCTCCGGAAGTCCGTCAGCGACTGCAATATGAAATGCAGGTTATCGAAGATATGGGATTTACAGATTATTTTCTGATTGTGCAGGATTTTATCCGATATGCCCGGAATCAGGAAATCCCCGTCGGAACAGGCAGAGGCTCTGCCTCCGGCAGTCTCTGTTCTTACTGTCTTGATATTACCGGAATCGACCCTGTAAAAGAAGACTTGCTCTTTGAACGCTTTCTGAATCCCGAACGGCGCAGTATGCCAGATATTGATATTGATTTCTGTATTGAGGGGCGTGCTAAAGTTCGTGATTATGTCATCAGACGCTACGGGAAAGAACATGTTGCTGAAATTGTGGCATTCGATACTCTCAAAGCCCGTGCTTCTGTCCGGGATACAGGCAGAATTCTGCATCTGCCGAATGGTGTCATTGCAACTGCGGTGAAATATCTCGACAGCCGGATGACTATTACAGAATCTCTGGAACAGTCCCCCGAACTGAAACAGCTCTGTGAGCAGAATCAGCAGATATATCAGCTTCTGGAAACGGCTTCCCGGATTGAAGGCTTCCCTCGTCATACGACGATTCATGCCGCCGGAGTTGTCATCACTGATAAGCCTGTAATGGAATATGTTCCGATATTCCGGGATGAACAAATGCTTGTGACACAGTATACCATGACAGCACTTGAAGAACTTGGTCTTCTGAAAATGGATTTTCTGGGATTAAGAAACCTGACTGTCATCCGGGATACAGAACGCGCCGTCCGGCAGTATGTACCGGGATTTTCTGCCGGTTCTCTCCAGACAGATGACAAAGCTGTCTATACGCTGATTTCACAGGGAAATACTTCCGGTGTATTCCAGCTTGAAAGTACTGGAATGAAAAAATTCCTCACCAGATTGAAACCCGGCTGTATGGATGATATTATGACTGCACTTGCCATCTATCGTCCAGGGCCTATGGATTCGATTCCGGATTATCTCCGGAACAGACAAAATCCGCAGAGAATCACTTATCTGCATCCGGCACTGAAAGACATCCTGAAACCAACTTACGGCTGTATTCTGTATCAGGAGCAGGTCATGCAGATTTGCCGGAAATTAGCCGGATTCTCCTATGCAGAAGCCGATAATGTCCGCTATGCCATGTCTAAGAAAAAAACAGCACTCATGCAGGAGGAGAAAAAGAAATTCCTTGACGGATGTCAAAATAATCAGATTCCCCTCCGGACGGCAGAACAGATTTTTTCCCAGATGGAAAGCTTTGCAGAATATGCATTCAATAAATCCCATGCGGCCGCTTATGCAAGAATTGCTTATCAGACAGCTTATCTCAAAACGCATTATTTCGGCGAATATATGGCTTCACTTATGACAAGTGTGATTTCCGAAACCGAAAAGCTTGCTTCTTATCTGGAAGAATGCCGTTCCGCCGGAATGAAAATTTATCCGCCGGATATCAACCGTTCCGGATGGAATTTTATTTTCAAGAACGGAAATTTATATTTCGGTCTGCTTGCTGTTAAAGGCCTCGGCCGGGGACTGATTGATAAAATGCTCGCCGAACGCAGAAAAAACGGTGCATTCACAAGTTTTTCCGATTTTTGTAAAAGAATGACTCCGCTCGGACTGTATAAGAAAACCCTCGAAAGCATGATTCAGGCCGGGGCACTGGATAATCTGGATTATAACCGGAAACAGATGCTGACTTATTATGAACAGATGCTCGAACCCGGAAATTATCAGACTGTTATTGACGGACAGATGAGCCTGTTCGGCGAAACAGAATCCGCACAAAGTCTCATTCTGCCGGATATGCCTGATTTTTCCGCTGTGGAAAAATTACAAATGGAAAAATTCTCCTGCGGAATGTATCTTTCCGGCCATCCGCTTGACAGCTTTTCTTGGATAAAACAGCTTCTGCACTGTACTGACATCAGTACTCTGGAACAGCTTCCGGAACACGCTCCCGCAAAACTGATATGCATGATTCAGGCCTGCCGGAAATTCCGGACAAAAACCAATGCCGAAATGTGCTTTCTCCGGCTGGAAGATAAATCCGGCATCACAGAAGCCGTTGTCTTTCCGGAATTATATGCTTCTGTCCGCGAAGCTCTTGAAAATGGCAGAATTCTATATCTGACCGGAAAGATTTCCCGGAAAAATCAGCATCTCAGTATTATCTGCGACAGCATTCAGGAACAGCAGAATTTCTCTGCCATGCTCGGAAAGATGCTTCTTTGCCTGAAAGTCACACATTCCCCGGAAGATTTGCAGAATCTGAAAAAACTTTCCGAACTCTGCCGGAACTATCCCGGCCGAACCGGTGTTGTGCTGTATTTTACGGATACGAGAAATTATGCTTATCCAAAGCAAAAAATATATATTTCCCTGTCAGAAGACTGCATTCAGGCCGTGCATAGAATCTTCCCGCCTGAAAAAATCGGCTGTATTGCTAAAATTATGTAATTTTCTGTTGACTTTTGATGAATTTCATGATATAATATTACTATATTTTAATCGAAAGGAACGATTTTTTTATGAAAATTGCTTGTCCGCACTGTCACGAAACTTTTAATCTGGATGAAAACGAAGTCAGTGACATCATGAATCAGCTCAGAAACAAAACTTTTGAAGATGAAGTCGAAAAAAGAGTTTCTGAAATCAGCAGGAATCAGGAAACAGAACATCAGCAGGAACTGGAGAAAATCACCCTCAGACACGAAAACGAAACGGAACGGAAAGTTACTTCTGCGGTGAAAGAAACTGAAGATTCCTATATTGATAAGCTGAAAAAAATGCAGGAAGAACTTGACGAGTATAAAAAGAAACTCAGTCAGGCAGAAACTAAAATCCAAATCGCTGAAAGTGAAAAAAAACAGGCTTCCGCTGAAACAGAAATCCGCATTAAAGATGAACTGAATCAGGAAATCGAAAAGTATAAAGAAAAACTCAGCGAAGCAGAAACTAAAATCCAAATCGCTGAAAGCGAAAAGAAACAGGCTTCTGCTGAAACAGAAATCCGCATTAAAGATGCACTGAATCAGGAAATCGAAAAGTATAAAGAAAAACTCAGCGAAGCAGAAACTAAAATCCAAATCGCTGAAAGCGAAAA
>SVNI01000051.1:10576-15020 GCA_015066975.1 Ruminococcus sp.
CTGAATCAGGAAATCGAAAAGTATAAAGAAAAACTCAGCGAAGCAGAAACTAAAATCCAAATCGCTGAAAGCGAAAAAGAAAGCCTGCTGACAAAAACTAAATCTGATTATGACCAGAAACTCGCAGAAATGCAGAATCAAATCATACAGGCACAAAGCCAGCTCAATGCCGATAAAAGCAGATATGAACTGGAAAAACAAAATGCCCTCGCCGAAGTCAAGAATACTTATGAAATCCAGCTTGCCGAAACACAGACCCAGCTTGCATATTATAAAGACCTCAAAGCCAGAATGTCCACTAAAATGGTCGGCGAAACGCTCGAACAGCACTGCGAAATTGAATTCAACCGCCTCAGAGCTACTGCTTTCCGTGGGGCTTATTTTGAAAAAGACAATGATGCCCGAACCGGAAGCAAAGGCGATTATATCTATCGCGATTATGATGACGAAGGCAACGAAATCATCTCTATCATGTTCGAGATGAAAAATCAAATGGAAACTACCCAGAAAAAACATAAAAATGAAGATTTCTTTAAAGAACTCGACAAAGACCGCCGTGAGAAAAACTGCGAATATGCTATTCTTGTGAGTATGCTCGAAGCAGACAGCGAACTGTATAACGGCATCACAGATGTTTCCTACAGATATGAAAAAATGTATGTCATCCGCCCGCAGTTCTTTATTCCGATAATCACAGTGCTCAGAAATGCTGCCATGAATGCCGCTTCTTACAAGAAAGAACTTGCCATCATCAGAAACCAGAATATTGATGTTACCCATTTTGAAGAAGATATTGAACAGTTCAAAAAAGGCTTCTCCCGGAATTATGACCTTGCAAGCAGAAAATTCACAGAAGCTGTGGACGAAATCGATAAGACCATTGACCATCTCCAGAAAGTAAAATCTGCCCTGCTTTCTTCTGAAAATAATCTCCGACTTGCGAACAACAAGCTCGGTGATTTGTCTGTCAAGAGACTCACCAGAAATAACCCCACCATGGCACAAAAATTTGAAGAAGCCAGAAATCTGACAAATTCCGAAGAAAATAATTAAACTTTAAAAATTGCTGAATATCGGTATTTTTTCGTTAAAATTATAACAAACTTTGTTTAATATGCAAAATCATCTGAAAAAAGACTTGACAGAATCTCTGAAATATAGTAAAATAAGATTGTAAAAAAAATTATGAATTTTTTGCATATGCAGAATGGAGAAGAAAAATTATGAAAAAAATCGGTGTTTTGACAAGCGGCGGCGACGCTCCAGGCATGAATGCGGCTGTCAGAGCAGTTGCTCGCACAGCCCTCAGCAAAGGTATGGAAGTTATCGGTATCCAGAGAGGATATGTCGGACTTCTTAACCGCGAATTTGTTGATATGAGTGCAAGAACTGTTTCCGGCATTATTCAGCGCGGCGGTACTTGCCTGTATACTGCAAGATGCCCTGAATTCCGCAATATGGAAGGTGTACTTAAGGGCAAGGAAGTATGTGAGGAAATCGGTCTGGAAGGTCTGGTCGTTATCGGCGGTGACGGTTCTTTCCGCGGTGCAGGTGACCTGTCCAGTGTTGGCATTCCGTGTATCGGCATTCCCGGCACTATCGACAACGATATTCAGTGTACAGAATATACCATCGGCTACGATACAGCTATGAATACCGCTATGGAAATGATTGACAAGCTTCGTGATACCACACAGTCTCATGACAGATGCTCTGTTGTAGAAGTTATGGGAAGACGCGCAGGCTTTATTGCTGTCAACGTGGCTATGGCTGTCGGCGCAGAAGCTGCAATCACACTCGAACGCGAATATGACCTGAACGAAATCGCTAAGAAAATGACCAAAACCATGAGCGAAAAAGGCGGCAAGCATCATTTCATTCTGGTTGTTGCTGAAGGTGTTGGCCAGACAGAAAATATTGCAAGAGAAATTCAGGAAATGACTGGTATTGAATCCAGAGCGACTATCCTCGGACATGTACAGCGCGGCGGTTCTCCGACACTCCGTGACCGTGTTGTTGCTACTGAAATGGGCTACCATGCTGTAGAACTGCTCGAACAGGGCATTGGCAACAGAATTGTCGGCCTGAAAGCCGGCAAGGTTTATGATATCGACCTTCAGGAAGGTCTGGCTATGAAAAAGCCTTTCATTGACCAGAGATATGATATTCTGACAGCAACGGCTTATTAATTTTATCATACACAGAGTAGGAGTTTGTGCGTCAAGTGCCGACTGAACGGGGAGTTGTCAGCCGGACGAAAAGGCATCCGCCTTGCGGTACAGACTTCGCATCCCGCTTCGTATGGCATTACATGAAAAAATCAGATAGAAATACCTCTTTTTCTTGTGTGTTTGTCACGACTGCGGAAAAGGAGGTATTTTTTATGTTTTTGAAATCTACAAAAGAATTTAAAGATATTCGTGCACTGACAGTGACGGGGATGTTTATTGCCGTTTCTATGGTCATTGAGAAATTTTCGATTAATCTGGAATTTGCGAAAATTAATTTTGCATTCCTTGCCATTGCAGTTATCGGGATGCTGACCGGGCCTGCAATGGGATTTGCTGCCGGAATGATTTGTGATATTGTCGGCTTCCTTGCCAATCCGACAAGTGCTTTTCTGCCGGTATATACGCTTGTTGCCGGGATTCAGGGCTTGATTTACGGCGTTTGTCTGTACCGAAAGCAGGAGTATTTTCAGCTGTTCGGTCTGAATGAACATGCTTCGCTTATGGTTCGTGCCGTGATTGCAAGACTGCTGGATGTGGCTGTCATTAATTTATGCATGAACACATGGCTGAATATGCATTACGGATTTATTCCGAAACAGGCTTTTCATATGGCTGTTTACACAAGACTTGCCAAAAACCTGATTGAACTGCTGTTTGATATTCCTATGCTGTGTGTGCTTCTGCCGGCAGTACTGCTGGCATACCGCAGAGCTTTCCGGAATAATGCTGTCTGATGTTATGAAAACTCTGATAATCAATGGCTCTCCCAGAAAAAACGGCCACACTGCCGGACTTGTCAGGCAATTTATCAGTCACCTGACAGGAGAATATCAGATTGTAGATGCTTACAGAAGTGCTGTTTCCCCCTGTGTTGATTGCAGATATTGCTGGCACGGTCAGGGGTGCAGCATTCAGGATGAAATGCAGAAAATTTATCCGTATCTTCAGGAATGTGATAATATTCTGATTGCCTCTCCGATTTATTTTTCAGAACTGACCGGAAAAGTACTGGATTTCGGAAGCAGACTTCAGACTTATTATTGTGCAGAGAAATTCCAAAAAAAACAGATTTTCAGGAAATCTAAAAAAGGCGCAGTGATACTGGTCGGCGGCGGCAGCGGAAGCAGTGACAAGGCTTACAGCACTGCACGGATTCTTCTGCATCATATGAACTGCCGGCAGATTCATGAACTCGTTTATTGTCCTGATACGGACAACATCCCGGCACTGGAAAATGAAGCTGTTCTTTCCGGTCTGCACAGTATTCTGCATTTTTTTGCAAATGAGAAATAAAATTTTTTCTTGAAAAACATCTAAAAAAACACTTGCTTTTTTGTGCAGTTTGTTGTATAATAAAAGCAGTGTTTTTTTATTTAACCAAAAATCTGAAAGGATGATTATCATGAGTCAAAAAATGAAAATTGGTTTTATCGGTGCAGGAAACATGGGTTCTGCCATTATGAAAGGCATTATCGGATGCGAACTCTCTCAGAATATGGAAGTTTTTGCATTTGACCCGGCATCCGAAAAACTTGCCGAACTGGAAAAATGCGGTATCCATGCCTGTGTATCCGGTCTGGAAGTCATGCAGAAATGTAAATATGTATTCTTAGCCGTCAAGCCCCAGATGTTTGAACAGGTGCTTGACCAGATAAAAGACGGCACAACACAAGATACTGTCTTTGTTTCGATTGCCGCCGGCATCACGGCCGAATACATCAGAAGCAAGACGCTTCCGGATGCAAAAGTCGTTCTTGTCATGCCGAATACTCCCCTGCTCCTTGGTGCAGGTGCTTCCGCGCTCGCAAAATCCGAACCGACTACGGATGAAGAATTCCAGACTGTATGCAGTATCTTCAATGCCTGTGGAATTTCCGCACAGCTTCCCGAAAACAAGATGAAAGAAATTATCGCTATCAACGGAAGCAGTCCGGCATTTATCTATCTGTTTGCGAAAGCGTTTGTAGATTATGCCGGAAAAGAAGGCATCTCTCAGGATGTCGCCCTTCCCCTGTTTGCACAGAGTCTGATTGGTTCAGCAAAAATGCTCACTGATTCCGGTTATTCTGTAGATGAGTTAATCAAGATGGTATCTTCTCCGGGCGGTACAACGCTTGCCGGCCTGGAGGAACTTTATCAAGGCAAGCTTGAAGAAACCGTCGACAAGGCCTGCACTGCCTGCACAAAACGTGCTTACGAGCTCTCGAAATAAT
>SVNI01000052.1 GCA_015066975.1 Ruminococcus sp.
CTGGCTCAACTGCTTTTCAGGCTTTACTTTCATTATTTCAAGGTCAGTTTGTTTTGGGGACTGAATAGTTACAATAAAATTATGAAATGAGAAAGCGATATGAAACGATATATCTATAAAGGAACAAAAAAACTGCGCTGCGGATATACTACAGGTTCATGCGCTGCTGCTGCTTCAAAAGCTGCTGCGGAATTGCTTCTGACAGGTTGTCCAGTCGGTAACTCTGAAATTCTGCTCCCCAACGGAGAAAAAATTCCTATCCCAATAAAGGAAAGCCATTTGACAGAGCATTCTGCCATTTGTTCAGTTATCAAGGACAGCGGTGATGACCCCGATATTACTAATGGCATTCTGATTCTTGCGGAAGTTTTTCTGATTCCTGAAGAAACTGAAATCTTAGGGGGGAAAGGTATCGGCATTGTTACAAAACCAGGTCTTGACCAGCCTGTCGGAGAATATGCTATCAATTCCGTTCCAAGGCGCATGATAAAAACTGCCTTGCAGGAAATCGCTGAACAGCATGAATATCACGGTGGTTTCAGAATTGTCATTTCCGTTCCTGACGGAGAAGAAATCGCAAAAAAAACATATAATCCGCGTATGGGCATTCAGGGCGGTATCTCCATTATCGGAACAACCGGAATCGTAGAACCAATGAGCAATTCTGCTCTGATTGAAACTATCCGTACAGAAGCCAATATCCGCCGTAAAGAAGGGTGTGAAATTCTGCTTCTGACACTCGGAAACTACAGCGAACAGTTTTTAAAAATGCATCTTCCCATACCGGAAGAACGTTCCGTATGCTGTTCCAATTTCATTGGAGAAGCAATTGATATCGGCATTTCTCTGAATTTTTCAAGGATTTTGCTAATCGGACATATCGGAAAGATGATAAAACTCGGCGCAGGCATTATGAATACACATTCCCATATCGCTGATGGCAGAATGGAAACACTTGTTACATGTGGCATTCTGGCTGATGTGCCCGTTCCGGTTTTGCAAAAAATTCCGGAATGTGTGACTGTAGATGCGGCACTCGATATTCTGAAATCTGCCGGATATCTGGAACAGACTCTTTCAATTGTGACACAAAGAATAGAATCGCATCTGAAAGCAAGAACAGGTGATACAACTGAAATCGGTGCTGTGATATTTTCCTATCAGCATGATATTATCCTGAAAACTTCACTGGCAGATGATTTGATACAGCATATCAGAGAGGAAGTATCATCATGATATATTTTGTAGGGGCTGGCTGTGGTGCGCCTGACCTCATCACCGTCAGAGGACAAAAATTAATAGAAGCGGCAGATGTGATTATCTATGCAGGGTCTCTTGTCAATCCGGAACTTCTGAAATCTGCAAAATCTGGATGCGAAATTCATAACAGTGCATATATGACACTTGAAGAAGTGCTTTCTGTCATGCAGAAAGCCGAACAACAGAAAAAAACGACTGTTCGTCTGCATACCGGTGACCCGTCTGTTTATGGTGCAATCCGCGAACAGATGGATGCTCTGGATGTTCTGCATATTGATTATGATATCTGCCCTGGAGTCAGTTCTTTCTGCGGTGCGGCGGCAGCTCTGAAAGCAGAATATACCCTTCCGGATGTTTCACAGACCGTCATTCTCACGCGAATGGCTGGAAGAACTCCCGTTCCGGAGCGTGAAAGCATTGCTTCTTTGGCATCACATCATGCCACAATGGTGATTTTTCTCAGCACCGGAATGCTGAAAGAACTTTCTGCACAGTTAATTCAGGGCGGATATTCTCCACATACCCCTGCGGCAATCGTCTATAAAGCAAGCTGGAAAGATGAGAAAATCTGTCGCTGTAAGATTTCGGAACTTGCTGAAACTGCTGATAAAAATCATATCACAAAAACGGCTTTGATTACTGTCGGAAATTTTCTCAGTGATGATTATGCACTCTCGAAATTATATGATTCCCATTTTGAAACCGAATTCCGGAAGGCGGTCAGAAAATGAAAATCGCTTTGCTTTCTGTTACCGGACAGGGAAGAATACTTTCCCGAAAACTTGCTGAACTACTGACAGAACATAAAATCCAGCGTTTCTGTTATTATCGTCATACAGATGAAAAAGCAGTATCATTTCAGAATATCGTACAGCAGACAGAAATTCTGTTTCCGGAATTTGATGCACTAATCTTTCTGTGTGCCTGCGGAATTGCCGTCCGGAGCATTGCGCCTTATCTCAAATCCAAAGCAAGCGACCCGGCTGTTTTAGTGATTGATGATACTGGCAAATTTGTGATTTCTCTGTTATCCGGACATCTCGGCGGTGCAAATGCCTTAACAGAAATCATCGCTGAAAAACTTCATGCAGTTCCTGTCATCACGACGGCAACCGATACCGGAAAATTATTTTCTCCAGATAGTTTTGCATCAGCAAATCATTTAATCATTACAGATTTATCAGCCGCGAAAGAAATCGCTTCTGCCGTGCTGAACGGCGAAAAAATCGGGTTCTACAGCGATTATGCGTATCAGAACAAACCGGAAATTCTGGTCAAAAACCAGAACTGCCGGACAGGCATCTGTATCACAGTGAATCCGGAACAGAAGCCATTTTCAGTAACGCTTTTTCTGATACCCAGAAATCTTGTACTCGGAATCGGATGTAAAAAAGGAACATCTGCCGGACAGATTGCAGAAATTGTTAAAAAGTCTCTTATTTCTGCCAAAATCCCAGAAAATCGCATCTGTGCCGTTTCCAGCATTGATTTAAAAAAAGAAGAAGCCGGTCTGCTGGAGTTCTGTCAGAACAGAAAGCTTCCATTCTATACTTATTCTGCGGAAATTCTTGCATCTGCCGAAGGAAATTTCACAGCCTCTGAATTTGTCAGAAATGTCACTGGAATTGATAATATCTGCGAACGGAGTGCTGTTATCCACAGCGGAGGGAATCTGATTTTCAGAAAATTTGCCGAAAATGGTGTGACTGTGGCTCTGGCAGAATGTCCGGTGCTTCTGGATTTTCGTAGAAAATGACAACATTTTGGAAGATGCTGACGGTTTGATTCTGTAGAATTCAGAATATTAAGTTACCAAATAAAACAGCATGTCTTTCAGCTAAAAATGTATCTGCGTATCATTAAAGGAGAAATGCCATGTTGAAATCATTACGCTCTGCTTTCCTGATGTATTCCAGAATTCCTGTTCCAAAAGTCGATTGGAATGAGGAAAACCGCCGGTATGCACTTTGTTTCTTTCCGCTGATTGGTGCAGTTATCGGAGCGATATTGTTATTCTGGAGATGGCTTTGCTTCCGGCTCAATATCGGACGGATGCTGTTTGCAGTAGTTTCTGTCTGGTTTCCAGTGCTGATTACTGGGGGGATTCATCTGGATGGCTTCTGCGACGTGACAGATGCGAAATTTTCTTATGCATCAAGAGAAAGAAAACTCGAAATCATGTCAGATTCGCATGTTGGCGCATTTGCCGTGATGTATCTGGGAATTTATCTGCTGTTGCAGACCGGATTCTATACGGAAGTCGATTCTGTGAAAACTGCTGGACTTGTCGGCTGTGGGTTTGTGCTTTCCAGAGCGTTGAGCGGACTTTCTGCCGTGCTGTTCAAATCAGCGAAAAAACAAGGTGCTCTGCAAAGTTTTGTGCTTCCGGCACACCGGAACATCACAATCATAATGCTTAGTATGATAATAATATTATCCTGTATTGGAATGATGCTGATTTCACCAGCGCAGGGAATCTGCTGTGCTGTGATTTCCGGAGCGATATTCTGGTATTATCGCAGATTTGCTTATCAGACATTCGGTGGCATCACAGGAGATACTGCTGGCTGGTTTCTACAGATTTGTGAGCTGAGTATTCTGGGAATGGCAGTTCTGTCAGAAAAAATTATGGAGGCTTTTCAATTATGATACTTGTCATCGGTGGTGCATATGCCGGAAAAACAGAATTTGTGAAGAATTATTTCAGGCTTTCAGATACAGATATTCTTGATGCTTCTGAAACTGAAGATTTTCAGAATGCGAAATGCATCCGGAATTATCACATTCTGATTCAGAAACTTTGTCAGGAACATGCTGACACTCTGGCATTCACAGAACAAATCATTCAGAAAAATCCTGACTGTATTGTTATCACAAACGAAATCGGATGTGGAATTGTTCCCCTTGAAAAATCTGAACGGCTCTGGCGTGAAGCCTGCGGAAAAGTTTCCTGTCTGCTTGCAAAACGTGCCAAAAGAGTAATCCGGATTATCTGTGGAATTCCGATAATCATCAAAGGAGAATGTTTGTGAAGCTGATTTTTATCCGCCACGGAAGTACATCAGGAAATCTGGAGCACCGCTATGTCGGCAGAACAGATGAACTGCTTTGTCCGGAAGGTATCATGGCTCTGAAAAAAAGAAGTTATCCCGATTGTGACAGGCTTCTTGTCAGTCCGTTGCAACGCTGTATCCAGACAGCAGAAATTCTCTTTCCAGAAAAGGAAATGCAGATTGTTCCGGATTTCCGGGAATGCAATTTCGGCGATTTCGAGGGGAAAAATTATCAGGAACTGCATCAGAATCCGCTGTATCAGAAATGGATTGATTCCGGCGGAAGGATGCCTTTTCCGAACGGCGAATATCCACAGAAATTCCGGGAACGCTGTGTGAAAGCTTTCCTGGAAACTCTGCCGGATTCCGGAAGAATTTCCTATATTGTTCACGGTGGAACAATCATGGCAATTTTGGCAGAGTTTGCAGGCGGAAATTACTATGATTATCAGATTCCGAACGGTGCAGGCTATCTCGCCGAATGGTCAGAACATAAAATCAAAATTCTGGAGGAACTATGAAATATCTGATTCCGGCACTGCCTTTGCTAATCGGCTTTGCACTTGATGCTGTCTTTGGCGACCCGTATTCTATGCCGCATCCCATCCGGCTGATTGGAAATTTGATTGCATTTCTGGAAAAAAAATTCAGGAAGTATTTTCAGAATCTTCGGCTTGGCGGAGCAGTCCTGGCGGTAATTGTGATATTATGCTCGGCAGGAATTCCGGCAATTCTGCTGAGGATTTGCTATCATATCAATCTGATTCTGGGAATTCTGGCAGAAAGTGTTATCTGTTACTATATGCTTGCAGCTCTCTGTCTGCATGATGTGAGCATGAAAGTCTACAAAGCATTTCAGAATCATGATACCGAATCCGCAAGAAAAGCTGTTTCCATGATTGTCGGCAGAGATACCGCCGTTCTGGATGATGCCGGAATTGTCCGCGCTACAGTTGAAACCGTTGCGGAAAATACTTCCGACGGTGTAACAGCTCCTCTGTTCTATATAGCTGTTGGCGGAGCAGTCGGCGGATGCTTTTATAAAGCCGTGAATACGATGGATTCCATGCTTGGCTATCGAAATGAAAAATATATCAATATCGGCAGAATTCCGGCGAGGTTTGATGATGTTCTGAATTTTATCCCTTCCAGATTTACGGCAGTCTTGATGATTGCCGTTTGTCCGGTTCTGAAACTGGATATGAAAAATGCTTATCGAATCTGGCAGCGTGACCGCAGAAAACATGCAAGTCCGAATTCTGCACAGACAGAATCAGTTTGTGCTGGGGCATTGCATATTCGTCTTGCCGGAAATGCGTATTATTTTGGTGAGCTTCATAAAAAAGAATATATCGGCGATGATGACCGCCCTGTCGAAAACGAAGATATCCGCAGGGTAAATTGGCTGATGTATCTGACATCAATACTGATGCTGATAATTGCAGTCATCATCAGAATTCTGATTTTCGGGAGGTTATTATGACATCAGAACAGCACGGCGGAAATATTTTCGCAAATCCTGTACAGTATGATTTTTCTGCGAATCTGAATCCTCTGGGATTGCCGGAATCCGTCTGTCAGGCCGTTTTTGATAATTCTGATTTATGGGAACATTATCCTGACCCATACTGTACAGATTTAAGAAAAGCGATTTCAGAGCATGAAAATTACCCGGCTGAAAAGATTATCTGCGGAAACGGTGCAGATGATTTGCTTTATCGGATTGTGCAGGCATTCCGTCCGGAAAAAACTTTGATTTGTGCGCCGACATTCGGAGAGTATCAGAAAGCATTAACTGAAAATCAATGTCTTGTGACAGAATATCTGCTTGACGAGAAAAATCATTTTTTATTGACAGAATCGTTTCTGAATGCGCTCACACCTGACATAGATATGCTGATTCTGTGTCATCCGAACAATCCGACAGGCAGATGCATTCCGGCGGAACTGCTTCAAAAAATCGCAGAAATCTGTGATGATAATAAAATTTTATTACTCTGTGATGAATGTTTTCTGGATTTCGTTCCGGATGGAATCAGCATCCGGAATTTTATGCGTGAAACTGTCATCATTCTGAAAGCGTTCACGAAAATTTATGCCATGCCGGGAATTCGGCTCGGCTATGCAATGACCGGAAATTCTGAATTAGCTGAAAAAATCAGGAATATCGGACAATTCTGGAGCGTTTCCGCACCGGCGCAGACTGCCGGAATCTCAGCGTTGAAAGAAAAAAAATATCTGGAAAAAACTTTAAAAATGATTCAGCAGGAACGGCAATTTCTGCAAAATTCGCTTTCTGAACTGCATCTGAAATATTATCCATCTGATGCAAATTTTATTCTGTTCCGTGCCAAACCGGATTTGAAAGCAAAACTGCTCTCTGAAAAAATTTTGATTCGGGAGTGTTCCAATTATAACGGACTTGATGATACTTATTACAGAATTGCCGTCCGGAATCACGAGGAAAATCAAGTGCTGATTTCTGCACTCAGGAGGTGGGTACATGGCTAAAGTCATCATGTTGCAGGGTACAATGTCGAATGTCGGAAAGAGCTTTCTGACGGCCGGACTGTGCAGAATTTTCAAGCAGGACGGTTATACCTGTGCGCCGTTCAAATCGCAGAATATGGCACTGAATTCGTATATTACAGAGGACGGTTCTGAAATTGGCAGAGCGCAGGCAATGCAGGCAGAATCCGCCGGAATCAGGCCGTCTGTGCTGATGAATCCCATACTTCTTAAACCGACAACAGATATAGGCTCACAGGTTATCGTAAACGGCAGAGTTCGGGGAAATATGACGGCTTCTGAATATTTCAGATACAGAAAAGAGCTCATTCCGGAGATTATGACGGCATATCAGAAACTGGCTTCTCAGCATGATATTATCGTTATCGAGGGCGCAGGCAGTCCGGCAGAACTGAATCTCAACAGAGATGATATTGTCAATATGGGACTTGCAAAGCTGGTGAAATCACCCGTTCTGCTGATTGGCGACATCGACAGGGGAGGGGTATTCGCACAACTTCTGGGAACGCTGAATCTTTTAGAACCCCAAGAACGGATATTAATGAAAGGCATGATTGTGAATCAGTTCCGGGGAGACAGAACACTGTTTTCGGACGGAGTAAGAATTCTGGAAGAAAAATCCGGTATTCCAGTGCTGGGAGTCGTGCCGTATACAAATATTGATATTGAAGACGAAGACAGCCTTTCTCATAAGCTGAATCAGAATTCTGAAACGAATCTGATTCATATTGCTGTGATTCATCTTCCTAGAATTTCCAATTTTACGGATTTTGATGTTTTTTCTCAATATGAAGACGTTTCTGTTCAATATGTCCGAAAATATACAGAACTCGGAAATCCTGATTTCATCATCATCCCCGGCACAAAAAGTACTATCTCAGATATGCGCTGGATGCGTGAATCCGGTATGGAAACGGCTGTGAAAAAATGCGTATCGAGAGGAGTTCCATTATTCGGCATCTGCGGAGGGTATCAGATGCTTGGCGAATCAGTTTCCGACCCCGACTGCACCGAAAATGGGGGGACTATTACTGGAATGTCTCTGCTTTCTGGAAAGACGGTATTCACCGGAGAAAAACAGCAGATTCAGGTCAGCGGAACATTTCATGAGATTTCCGGATTCTGGGAATTCCTTTCCGGAGCAGAATTTTCCGGATACGAAATTCATCTCGGCAGAACTGAACAGCCGGAAAACTCTCTGACGACCTGCGGAGGGGCTTATTCCGGAACTGTTGCCGGATGTTATGTTCACGGCATTTTCGACAGTGCGGATGTTTCCGGCAGAATCATCAGAGAACTTTATACGCGAAAGGGGGTGGTCTATCATGGACAAGTCACCGACCGCCGGATTTATAAAGAACAGCAGTTTGATTTGCTGGCTGATACCGTCCGGCGCAGTCTCGATATGAACAGAATTTATCAGATTTTACAGGAGGGCTTATGAAGCTTGAATATGTCGCCCCACAGGAAATTGAACAGCGGAGTTTTGAAATTATCACGGAAGAACTTGGGGATAAAAAGATTCCTGATGAAATTCGTCCGATTGTGCTTCGCTGTATCCACACGACGGCCGATTTTGATTATTATGAAAATTTATATTTTTCAGAAAATGCTGTCAGAATCGCAAAAGATACCCTCCGGAACGGTGCGGTCATTGTGACAGATACCAACATGGCAAAAGCAGGAATTAACCAGTCTGCGCTGAATCGTCACGGATGTGAGGTCATGTGTTTCATGTCCGACCCGGACGTTGCCGAAACTGCAAAGCGGAACGGCACAACCAGAGCAGCAACTTCTGTCGATAAAGCATCAATGCTGAATCGGCCTGTCATCTATGCAGTCGGAAATGCCCCGACGGCCTTGATTCGGCTGTGTGAACACATCCGGAACGGCACATTCAAACCGGAACTTGTTATCGGCGTACCAGTCGGATTCGTGAATGTCGTCCAGTCCAAAGAAATGCTGATAAATTCCGGAGTGCCTTGCATTACGGCAAGGGGGAGAAAAGGGGGAAGTACAGTGGCATCGGCAATATGCAATGCAATTCTGTATATGCTCGATGCGGAATCAAAATCATAAATCAACATGCAGAACGGTGCTTCCGGATGCAGTTTCCGCATTGCCGGAAGGTAAAAGGGAAACAGTTGCAATTACTGTACGAGCCCGTCACTGTGATTGGAAGCAGAATTTCTGTTTGCAATGTGGAATTTCCGCAAAGTGAAGTCACTGGAATCCGATTCCGGGAAGGCTTGAAATTCTGTGCAGAACCATAAGTCAGGAAACCTGCCGTCTGCTGAATGCTACATTTCAAGGTCACGAGGTACTGGCCAGAAAGGATTATTACTATGAAAAAATTAACTGTTTTAATGATGAGTCTTACAATGATTTCTATGATATTAACCGGATGCGGAACAAATACCGAAAGTGCTCCGGAATCTTCTGCTGAACCTGCCGTTCAGGAAACATCCGCAGAAGAAACAATCGCTGAAACTTCTGCACCCGAAGAAGAAACAAAAGCCGAAGAAACTACAATTGAAGAAACTACAGCCGAAGAAGGCGACGAGGAAAATTATAATACTGGTGATGCCAGTCTTGATAAAGTCCGCAATGAAGACGGTATCGGCGAAAATGAACTGCTTGTTGTCAGCTTCGGAACGAGTTTCAATGACAGCCGTCGGCTGACTATCGGCGCAATTGAAGGTGCTCTGGATGATGCTTTTCCCGATTATGACGTTCGTAGAGGATTTACAGCAAATATCATCATTGACCATGTGCAGAGACGTGACGGCATTCTGATTGATGATGTCGATACTGCCCTGAAACGTGCTGTTGATAACGGTGTCAAGAATCTGGTTATCCAGCCTACGCATTTAATGAATGGTCTGGAATATAACGACGTTGTCGCAGAAGTTGCACAGTATGCCGATGCATTTGAGCAGGTCGCCTTCGGTGAACCGCTTCTGACTTCCGATGAAGATTTCAAGCGTGTGGAAGAAGCTATCGTGGACTGGACAAGCGAATATGATGACGGCGAAACGGCTATCTGTTTCATGGGTCACGGCACAGAAGCCGATTCTAATCAGATATATCAAAAAATGCAGGATTTACTGACAGCTGACGGCTATGAAAATTATTTTGTCGGCACAGTCGAAGCAGAACCTTCTGTTGATGATGTGCTTTCTGCTGTTCAGTCTGGAAACTATAAGAGAGTCATTCTTGAACCTCTGATGGTAGTCGCCGGAGACCATGCCAACAACGATATGGCCGGAGATGAGGAAGATTCCTGGAAATCCGTTTTTGAATCTGCTGGCTATGAAGTCGAATGCTTACTCCGTGGTCTCGGCGAAAATGAAGCCATTCAGCAGATTTATACCGAACATGCACAGAAAGCAATTGACAGTCTGACGGGAGAAGTGACCGAATGAGAAAATTAATCATCTGGCTGACAGCATTTGCATTCAGCCTTGGAGTTACTGCCTGCGGACAATCCGCAAATCAACAGAATCAGCCGGAGACTTCTCCGGCAGATTCCGCCATTGAAACAGAAAATCAGCAGATTGCCGGCGAAAATGAAACTGTCGCTTATGAAGAAGTACTCGAAGAAGGTATGACTCCCGTCTATGCCGATGCGCTTCTTGATGGTGACTATCCTGTAGAAATGAAATCAAGTTCTTCTATGTTCAGCATTACAGACTGCATTCTGCATGTGAAAGACGGTAAAATGACAGCCGAAATGTTCATGGGCGGAACAGGCTATCTGTATCTTTATCCCGGAACGGCAGAAGAAGCTGTTTCTCATGAAGAATCTGATTATATTCCTTATGATGAAAATGCAGACGGTGTTCATGTCTTTACGATTCCAGTGCAGGCTCTTGATGCTGAAATTCCTTGTTCTGCCTACAGCAGGAAAAAAGAAAAATGGTATGACAGAACTTTGCTGATTCGTGTGGATTCTCTCCCAGCGGATGCGTTTGCAGAATCGAGATTCACAACTGTGGAAAGTCTCGGACTCGCTGACGGCGAATATACGATAGAAGTCACGCTCGAAGGCGGTTCGGGAAAGGCTTCTGTTTCGTCTCCGGCGAAATTAATAATCTCCGACGGCAGTGCCTCTGCGGAAATCATCTGGAGCAGTAACAAATATGATTACATGCTCGTGAACGGCGAAAAATTTGAACCTGTCAGCACGGAAGAAAATTCTGTGTTTGAAATTCCAGTGAGTGGCTTTGATTATCCAATGCCTGTTTCTGCCGATACCACTGCTATGAGTCAGCCCTATGAAATCGAATATACTCTGTATTTCGATTCGGCAACAGTGAAAGCATCATGAAACGGCTGATATGCGTATTACTGACCGGTATGTGCCTTTTCTGCGGATGCGGAAAGGCACTGCCGGAATCAGCAGATTCTTTCTCGAAAACCGGAAGCATGAACCTGACTTATGCAGAACAGTTTTCAGTAGACTATCTCGAAAACGGCTGTGCAGAAATCAACATTGCAGACGGTGCGGAATATCTGCTTGTTCCGGAAAACGTACCCGTTCCGGAACATTCGGATACTATGATAATTCTGCAACAGCCGTTAAATATTTTTTATGTTGGGGCATCTTCGGCAGTGGATTTATTTGATGGTATCCATTCGCTGGATAATGTTCTGCTGACATCCACAAGCGAACAGAACTGGGCACTTCCACATGTCAGAGAAGCTCTGCAATCCGGAAAGATGCTCTATGCCGGAAAATACAGTGCTCCGGATTATGAAATGCTTCTCGAAAATCAGTGTCAGATTGCAATAGAATCTACCATGATTTATCACAGCCCGGAAACCAAAGAACAGCTCGAAGCGTTAGGAATTCCGGTACTTGTGGAGCGTTCCAGTTATGAAGCGCATCCGCTGGGGCGCATGGAATGGATAAAGCTCTATGGACTTCTGCTCGGAAAAGAACAGGAGGCCGAAACATTCTTTTCGGAAAAGACAGCAGATTTTGAAAAATTATCTTTATTGGAAATTCCGGAAGAAAATAAAAAAACAGTTGCCTTTTTCAGCATCAATCCGAATGGCTATGTTACAATTCATAAGCCCGGTGATTATGTCGCACAGATGATAGCCCTCGCCGGCGGACAGTATGCTTTCACATCAGAGGATTTGCATGTAGAAGAAAATGCGCTTTCTACTATGAATATTCAAATGGAAGTCTTTTATGAAACTGTGAAAGACTGCGATATTCTAATTTACAATGGCACAATTGAAGGCAGTCTAGAAACAATTGACCAGCTTATCGAAAAAGACAGCATTCTTTCTGACTGCAAAGCTGTACAGAACGGCGATGTCTGGTGCACAGAACAGAGCCTGTTCCAGCAGACAACAGGTGCGACGGATATGATTTATGATTTACATGCCATTCTGACGGATAATGCAGAAAATCTGACATTTCTGCATCACCTGCAATAAGGGGGCATGTTATGAAGTTAAATAAAAAATCAAGATATATTGCAGGATTTTTACTTCTGACAGTATGTGTATTGTTGTTTTTCTGTCTGAATTTTCTGACAGGTTCGAGTCAGATGACGTTATCAAAAATACTGGAAGTCCTGACCGGAAACAGCGCAGATGTCACAGCACAGAGTATTCTTCTGAGAATCCGTCTGCCCCGAATTTTAGCAGCTTTTCTGCTTGGCGGTGCGCTTTCAGTTTCTGGATTTCTTCTGCAATGTTTTTTCGGGAATCCGATAGCAGGGCCTTTTGTGCTGGGCATTTCGTCCGGTGCAAAGTTAGCGGTTGCGCTTGTGATGGTGACGGCATTACAGATTAGCATTTCCGCCAGTTCGTGGATGATGGTGCTTGCTTCTTTTTTAGGGGCGATGCTCTCAATGGGCTGGATTCTGCTGATTTCCGGAAAGGTAAAAAGCATGTCTCTGCTGATTGTCAGCGGAGTGATGTTAGGCTATATCTGTTCTGCTGTGACAGAACTGATTGTTGCCTTTGCGGATGATGCGAATATTGTAAATCTGCATAACTGGTCAATGGGAAGTTTTTCCGGAACAGACTGGCAGGATGTCCGCTTGATGACAATTATCATTCTGATTTGTCTGATACTGACATTTCTGATGTCAAAGCCTCTGAATGCGTATCAGCTTGGAGAAGCCTATGCTCAAAATATGGGAGTAAATCTGAAAAAATTTAGGATAACAGTAATATTGCTGTCAAGTATGCTTTCAGCATGTGTGACGGCATTTGCAGGGCCTGTATCTTTTGTAGGGGTAGCTGTACCGCATCTGATGAAAACGCTGTTCGGCACAGCAAAGCCGATTATCATCATTCCGGCAGTGTTTCTCGGCGGAGGGGTGTTCTGTCTGGGATGTGATTTGCTTGCCCGGAATCTGTTCGCACCAACGGAATTAAGCATCAGTACCGTGACGGCCGTATTCGGTGCGCCGGTTGTCATTTGGATGATGCTTCACAGGAGTATGAAAAAATATGAGTGATAAACTATTGCGGACGGAAAATCTGATTGCCGGATATGGTAAGCATATCATTGTGCAGGAAATGGATTTTTCTGTGAATCCCGGTGAAATCGTAACGCTTATCGGAGCGAACGGGGCAGGAAAGTCAACGCTTCTGAAGACTATCTCTGCTCAGCTTGCACCGCTGGCAGGGATAGTCTATATTCATGAGAAAACCGGTATATCTGAACGGGAACTTGCAAAAATCATGTCTGTTGTGCTGACAGTCCGGATTGAACCCGAACTGATGACCTGTGAAGATGTGGTTTCTTCCGGAAGATACCCTTATACCGGACGGCTCGGAATTCTTTCAGAACATGACCGTCAGAAAGTTGCAGAAGCTATGGAAATGACACATGTCGGAGAACTTCGTGACAAAGCATTTTCACAACTCAGTGACGGACAGAGACAGCGCGTCATGCTTGCAAGGGCAGTCTGTCAAGAACCGGAAATTCTGGTTCTGGATGAACCGACTTCTTTTCTGGATATGAAGCATAAACTCGAATTGCTGATGCTGATTCGCAGGCTGGCAAAAGAAAAGCATATCGGCGTGATTGTTTCCCTGCATGAACTTGAACTGGCGGAACGGGTTTCAGATAGGATTCTGTGCATCCGGAACGGAAAAATTGACCGTACCGGAACACCCGAAGAAATCTTCAAAGATGATTATATCAGGAAATTGTATCAGATTTCCAGCGGAAGCTATCATCCCATCACTGGAGCAGAACTGGAAGCTGTGAAAGAAACTCCGGAAATTTTTGTTATCGGCGGAGGCAGTGCAGGAATTCCTGTTTACCGAAGATTGCAGAGACAGGGAATTCCGTTTGCCTGCGGAGTTCTGCATGAAAATGATATTGAATATCCGATAGCTTCAGCACTTGCATCGGAAGTGATTGCAGAAAAAGCCTTTGAGTCTATTTCAGAAATACAGTTTCAGAAAGCGTCTGCTTTGCTCAGAAACTGCCGGAGTGTGATTTGTGCCTGCACGGAATTCGGCACGATGAATCAGAAAAATTTTGAACTTATGAAACTTGCAAAAGCATCCGGTCAGCTAATAACCGAAAAAATTCCGACTTGCATACAGTAACTAAATTTTTACAGCTATTTCACTTTAGAATAGCAGTATTCTGAAGCACTTTTACCACATTTTCAACTGAAGTTCACTATTTTATTTTTTCAAAAAACTTGGAAAGTAGTGTAACATTTACAATCAGTCAGAAAGAAATTGCCGTTACTCCGAATGCAATCAGCAAGACATTCGGTGAAGCAGACCCCGATTTTGCAGATTTCAGCTATGATGAAAACGCAGTCGTTGAGGGCGAAACCCTTGCATTTACCGGCGAATATGGTCTTGATAATTATAAAGGCAATGTCGGAAGTTATGCTTATAATCTCGGTACAATTGCAGTTGACAGTGATAACTAGTCTCTCCTCAAACCATAACATTCATGTAAGTGTAAAATTTTCGTTGGCAAGAGGAAAGAAAAAATAAAAAAGAGAGTGCAGAAGACTTGCACTCTCAGCCA
>SVNI01000053.1 GCA_015066975.1 Ruminococcus sp.
TGCAATTACATTATAACTCTTTTGGAGTCGGTTGTCTTTACTTTTTGTGCATTTTTTTCAGTTGCTCATTTATAGTATGGAAAATAGCTGAATGTATTATATACCACTTGACATTTATATTAATTTGTGGTACACTATTATTATGTTCTGATGATTATCGGGCTGTGAAAATGTGTCAAGATTATGGCAGAAATAAAGGGTGAAGGATGAAGAGAAAGTGAGAGATTTTTTTGGGAGGTTTCAGTGCCGGAAAGTGATGCTTGTAGTAGCAGATGCATTTATTATCACGATTTCCGCGTTGATTGCGAATTTTGTATTGATGCTGTTTCAGGATGGACTGTTCAGGGGAGACTTGAGTGTCTCGATTTTAACAGGCATTGTGTGCTGTCTGACAGGTCTTCGGATGAGTGGGGCATACCACAAGTTATGGAGATATTTTAATAAGAAAGATTATCTTTCTTGTGCAGTTGGTGTTCTGTTGGGAATTTCAGGTTCTTGTTTTTTTACATACTTGTTCCGGGAAACAGCACCTGTCAGATATACACTGATTTACGGACTGATTTCTATTATAGGAATTTGTTTGTTCCGTTATCTTTTCCGGACGACTTTTATTGATTTGACTAATGTCGGCAGGAGCGAGGCGAAATACAAGCGTACTATGATAATCGGCGGAGGGCAGGCATGTCGGACAATCCTGAAAGAAATCCGCACGGCGCATGAAGTACACAATTCGGATAATAAAATGAAAGTCGATTTTGAGCCTGTCTGCATTATTGATGACGACAGAATGAAAATCGGGTCGGAAATCGAAGGCATTCAGATTGTCGGTACAACGGCGGATATTACGCATTTTATTGATGAAAAACAGATTGAGCAGATTATTTTCTGTATTCCTTCCTGTATGGATGATGACAGAAAACGAATTCTTGAAATCTGTTCTCATACCCAGCTTCCAGTGAAAGTGATTCCGTTCCTGAGCAATCTGCTGTTTGATGAGGAACGGCCGAATCTGCTGACACAGGTGCGTGATATTAAAGTAGAAGATTTGCTTGGACGTGAACCGATTACATTTGATAATCATGATATCCGGAATTTTATCAGCGGTAAAGTCTGTATGGTGACAGGTGGCGGAGGGTCTATCGGTTCAGAACTGGTTAGACAGATTGCGAAATATAATCCAGAACAGCTTATTATTGTAGATATTGCTGAGAATTATGCCTATGAGATTCAGCAGGAATTAATCATGGAATACGGCAAGAGCTTGAATCTTGTCACACTGATTGCATCTGTCCGGGACTATTACCGGATGAACCAGATTTTTTCGCGTTATAAACCGCAGGTTGTTTTTCATGCAGCGGCGCATAAACATGTTCCGCTGATGGAAGTTTCTCCTATGGAAGCGATTAAAAATAATGTTCTTGGGACATTCAATACGGCAACGCTGGCGCAGTTTCATAATGTAAAGAAATTTGTCATGATTTCGACGGATAAGGCAGTCAATCCAACCAATGTCATGGGCGCATCCAAAAGATGCTGTGAGATGATTGTGCAGTATCTGGCACAGCAGAATGACGGCACAACAGAATTTGTCACAACCAGGTTCGGCAATGTACTGGGTTCAAACGGTTCTGTGATTCCGTTGTTCAGAAAGCAGATTGAACAGGGCAAGCCCATCACAGTTACGCATCCGGATATTATCCGATATTTTATGACGATTCCGGAAGCTGTCAGCCTTGTAATGGAAGCTGCGGCAATTGCAAACGGCGGTGAAATTTTTGTTCTGGATATGGGAAAGCCTGTCAAGATTGTAACGCTTGCAGAAAATCTAATCCGCATGTACGGCAAAAGGCCTTATGAAGATGTAAAAATTGAATTCATCGGACTTCGGCCGGGTGAGAAAATCAAAGAAGAACTTCTTATGAATGAAGAAGGTCTCCGGAAAACTAAAAATAAACTGATTTTCATCGGAAAACAGATTGACATCAATCCGGAAAAATTCATTCATCAGCTCCGAAACCTCCGGGATGCAGCATTTAAAAATGATGACGCTGCTGCTGTGGAAGCTTTGCATGAAATTGTTCCGACTTTCGTTACTCCGGAAGAATTCAATCAGAAAATACTGATGCATGTATAAATTTATCATAACAGAAACAGTTGCTGTCAACTGTTTCTGTTATTTTTTATTCTTTACAGACAAAGAAACGCCCGTATTTCAGTACGGGGAATTTCTTTTGCTTATGGATTGATTTTGAAAATAATTCTGAGAACATATAAATCATCATTTGTCTGATAATTGACAGTTCCGCCTTTTCTGCCGTTTTTGGCTTCAAAGATTTTCGCATTCCAGAAATTTTTCTTGTCGAATAAATCTTTGACAGCATTCTGCAAATCGCGTTTAGACTCGAACATCATTTCGATTCTGCCTTCTTTGACATGCGCTGACAGAAGCTTATCCATTTCAGAGAATTTATAATCTTTGAAGAATAATTTGTTCCGGATGAAATAATTTTCTTTCACGGAACGGCATGACGGAACAAAAGCATCTGTTTTGCTGAGTTTTCTCGTCCGGAATAACATATCATCATTTATCAGGAAATAATCATGCTGAGTCCATTTTTCAAATTCAGGATTTTTCTTGTGATAAACAGGGTCATCCCATGTGACATCAATCCAGTAGTAATTCATGCCCAGCTTGACATAATTCCATGCATGACGTTCTTTTTTGGCAATTCCGGAACAGATTCCGCATTCTATTTTTAGATTTTTCATCAGAAGCTGAAAGGCTTTGGAATATCCCGAACATACTGCTTTTCCCTCGACTAGACAGCCGTATGCTGTATGCTGAATCGTTCTTCCGGAAGAAGATTTCGGCAGAACATAATCTGTATGCGCTACCAGATAATCATGAACCGCAAGTATTTTATCATAAGCTGTCGGCTTGCTGACCGTTTTCAGAATCGCTTTTACTTTCTGATTCAGAGCCGAATACATCTTTTTGACAGCATCCGGTTTATAATTATGAATCGTCTGGAATGTGATTTCTGTAAAAGTATTGTTATATCTGAGTGAATAGCCGTCCAGCCAGAAAATTTCCGGATAGTTCCTTTCCAGAAGCTCTACGGCAGAATCTATATTTTTAGTATCCATTTTTTTCTGAAATGTAATAATATTCTGAAACTGTGAAAGTGCTTTGTAAAATTCTTCACAGAGTACCTGAATTTCAATTTCTTTTTTTGAAAGCATAATTTTCTCCTGTTAGTTTTTACGAATTCACTGTAAAAATCAGCCGGAGCACATACATGTCATCATCCTGCTGATAGGTGATATTTCCGCCTGTTGTCTGGAAAATTTGTGCGTTCCAAACCGATTCGTTCCCGAATAAATCCTGAATCGCCATCTGATAAGCTTCCAGTGTTGCAAACATGATTTCGATTCTGCCTTCTTCGGCATGAGCTGACAGACGGCTGTCAATTTCGGAAAAATAATATTCCTGAAGATAATTTCCATTCCGGACAAAATAATTTTCATTCAGTGCACCGCACAGCGGAACAAACTGCCCGTTGCTGTCGAAAGTTCTGCTTCGGGCAAGCATTCTGTCATCAATCAGGAAATAACCATGATGAACCCAGTCGAAATTATAATTTTCTGATACCGGGTCATCCCATGTCACATCTACCCAGTAATACTGACCGTTCAGCTTGATATAATTCCATGCGTGAGGTTCGCCTTTGGCATCGCCGGAACAGATTCCGCATTCAATCCCCAGCCGGTTCATGAGTATCTGAAACGCCTGTGAATATCCCTGACAAACGGCTGAACCGTTTATCAGGCATCCGAATGCCGTGCTCCATAACCCCTTTCCGCTGTTCACAGCAGACTGGTCATATTCGGTATGCGTGACAAGATAATCATGCATCTGGAGTGCTTTTTCATAATCAGAAGCATCTGGATTAACTGTGCTTAAAATCTGCTCAACAGCAGAATTGACTTGTTCACTCATCCGGCGGAGTTCATCCGGGGAATACTGATTCATGACTTTCAGCGTGATTTCTGAAGAAACTTCATTCGATTTCATGGAGTAACCGTTAATCCAGAAAATTTCCGGATGTTTCCGTTCCAATTCACCCATGGCGAGAACAATTTCATCGGAATCAATTTTTCTGTCGAACTGAATCACGGACACATACTGACTGATTTTCTGATAAAGTTCATCTGAAAGGGAAAGTTCTTCCGGAACAGTTTCTATCACAGTTTCGGTTTCCTTATGCGGAAAAGTCGGTTTGACCGTTTCCGGAACGATTTCCGGCGATGTGATTTCGGTATAATCGGTATAGCTGGTAGTGGCAAGCGGAACGGTTTCTGATGAAAATTCGACGACTGATGAACAGCCGTTTAAGAACAGCATACCGCATAACAGAATGACAAGTCCTGATTTTTTCAATCCGGTTTCCTCCTTTCCTGAATCGTAAATCCTGTTTTTAATATAACATATTTTTGATAGCTTGTCAAGAGAATTTAAACACTTTCCACAAATAGAAAGACCATCCCGAAGGACAGTCTTTTTTGATTTCAGTGATTCGCTTTGTAAGTTTCAGCGAGTGCCATGGTATAGCAGTCTAGGTCTTCTTTATAGCAGTTTTCCCCTACTATCCACGCATACCAGCCGTAACAGTCAATCAGAAGTTCAAAATGTTCATACTGACCGGGTTCGATTTGCAGATTGCCGTCAATTTCTTCTATCGTGAGGGGCGTTGCCTCGGTTTGGGGAGTTTTTGTAAACTTGCAGATTAATTTCCGTTCCGGATTTTCCTCATTTGCATAGGTGATTTCAATTTCCGGAGCATTTTCATCAAGTGTCAGGTTCGTGACAGCACAAGTGAAAATCATGTCATTCATGCCTGAAATTTCCGGAATCTGGTTTCTGCAAAATTCCTGCTGATTCAGATATTCCAGAATTGCACCGGATGCATGATAATTTTTATCTAAAAGAGTTTCCGTTGCATTCAGATAGAGGTCAATTTCTTCCTGTGTGCAGTTCACTGTTTCAATTTCTATGAAGAATTTTCCTGCATGGAATTCAAAAATTCTTGCTGAACCGTCACCGCCGTAAACCGGAACTTCTTCCAGTATGCCAAGCTTTGCGCCGACAATGCTTTGAATGTTATCTCCATAAGAATAGGTGACAGTAATTTTATGTTCCGGATTGTTCTTTTCCTGATATAGTACCTGATAATCCAGAGCATCAGCATCATCAGGAGAAACCAGTGAAATTCTCTGAAATTCCAGACTACCGATATTCTGGATTTCCGGAACAAGTCCGCCCCATAATTCATTCTGATTAAACTGCTGTAAATCTGTATTTTCAGAATCATATTTCTCAATCAGATTCTTGAGTTCCGTCAGATAGGGCATCATTTCTTCTTTTGTGCAATTGGTGAAAGAAATATCAATCAGGCATCTCTGACAGTCAATAAATAATCCCTGATATTCTGTAAAGATTCCGGCATTTGCAAGACCTTCTTCTGTAAGCTGGCCGGCTGTCAGAGCCGGAACAGCAATATCTATCAAATCAAGATTCAGGTCTGAATAATTTACAGTAAAGCCCTTCTGACCGTCTTCACTCTCATAATAGAGCGTTAATGAATTTTCTGTCGGAGATGTACCTTTTTCCGCCCTGTCGAATTTCATATCTCCCACTGTTACCATTTGAGGAATGAGATTCTTGCAAAGGTCATCCAAAGTATTTATAGCATCAAGATTCTGCGATTTGTCGTTTTCTTCCTGTTCCTGACCTATAAGAATATGATTCAAGCCATTGATAAATGCATCTTCCTGATTCATGGAGCAAAGTCCGTTAAGATTCACATAACATGAGCCTAAATCAAGCCAGAAATCCCAGTACCGTAATCTGGAATTTTCGTTCTGACCGTCTACCGGAGTACTGAACGGATATTGCAAAGTAATTTTAGAACTGTAATGTTCTGCAAGATTTACATTATCCGGCAGGAAGGAAGTATATAAAACATTCAGATTACATTCCGGATTGCTGTAACTGTAGGAAAGCTGTTCACCATCTTCATTCTGATGATAATTCATAGAATCTTTGTCAAGAAGCAAGTCGCTGTCATCATAGAGATTATCATAAACATATTCGCCGTCCATGCCGAGATTTCTGCCATTGATTTGTTCATTTTCGCCGGTGAGTATATCAAGCTGAGGAATCATGCCTTTGCAGAATTCAATCTGATTTGCTTCTTCCAGCGTAGTAATGCGGGAATCTTCCATTGAAACAAAATCTCCACAGTATTGCTGATACAGACTTTCGGCAGACAAATCAGAATTCAGAATTTCATAAACAAGTTTCATTGTTTCCTGACGTGTGAAATCTGTCAGATTCAGAATATATAATTTATCATGATACTGGAAAATTCCCATTGTAGAATTTTGAATCGGATTGTCGTCATGAAATTTATGAAGTCCGTAAAAGTCAATATCATAATCATCCAGATGATAGGGAGTCAGTGAGGTGAATGTATTCATATCAATCTGAGAATTATCATAAATCGAAAGCAGAAGTGTATGTTCATTGTTTCCCATGTTGAATTTTGCGGACTTGTCTGCACCATCACTCAAGAATAAGTGTTCTGTCTGCGTGAACCACTTTTCAGCAATCAGCGGTGCAATATTATCCACATCGCTTTTATAATCATTTCCGTACAGTTGATGCAGAATATCTTCATCATAATAATTCAGATTGGAATCCTGACCGTCAAGTTCTGTAAAGTACGGAACGAAGTCTTCTTCTGTCATGCCGTATTCGAGCCAGAGACTTTTTGCGGAAAAATCAGAATCTAAGATTTCATAGACAAGCCGGATAATTTCTTTCTTGCTGAGGGTATCTGTATAAAAATGATACAGTTTGCCGTGATAGCTGAAAAAACTTTGACTGACGGGCATAGGTTCGCTGACCGCCTGAAAATAAGCACCATAGAAATCGACATCATACCCATCAATATGATAAGCTTCTGCCTGACTGCAATCCAGTTCCGGCGGATTATCCCACACACGGGCAATGACGGCATAATTTCCCTGACTGACAGCGTGAAATTCAGCATAGTCATGCATTTCGGAGAATAGGATATTCATATTATCAAACATATTTTTTCCGATAACAGGATTTGTAATTTCTTTCGGCAAAGGATCTGAAATTTTTGTTAGGGGAAAATCCGGAAGATTTTCAATCTGATTCAGGAAATATTTGTCAAGTTCTTCCTCTGTTAAACTATCGATAAAATCATAGCATCCGGCGGAATCGCCGACCTGAAACTGTGAATGCTGTATTGCCGGACGAATCAGAAATGCACCCAGCCCCACGCAGACAATCAGCGCAGCGGCGGCGGCTGTCCAGTTTCTCCAGTGGGAGATATGCTTAACGACTTCGACTTCGCCGGAAACTTCATCGGCATATTCCACATCAGAAGGGAATTCTGCTTCGGTCAGTTCAGAAATATATTTTTCATCCACCTGAGAAAGCATTCTCTGAATATCTTCTTTTTTCATGATGTAAAACCCCTTTCCTGTAGATATTTCCGGAGTTTGTTTCTTGTCCGGAACAACATGCTCTCGACTTTGGATTTGCTGAATCCTGTTTTCTGACTGATTTCCTGCACAGAGCAGTACTGCCAGTATTTCAGCAGAAATACTTTTCTCTGGTCTTTCTTGAGCATCCCCAGAAATTGATTGATAACTTCTTTCAGTGCATCATCCGAGAACTCCTGACCGGAATCATCGGCGATGCTGTCACCAAGTTCATCAAGAGAAATCTGCATTTCCGGATTTCGTTTTTCTGCATTGAGATATTCCCATTTCCGGCAGGCGGTATTTCTGGCGATAACAGCAAGATAGGCTTTCAGACTTTTCGGCTGATTCGGGGGAATCGACTGCCATGCAGAAAGATAAGTATCATTTTCGCATTCTTCAGCATCTTCGGGATTTTTGATAATATTCCGGATGATGTGCTGAATCAGTCTGCCGTAATGGTTACGGCTTTCAGTCAGGGCAGATTTAGAACGAGAGAGATAGAGTGCAACAATTTCAGAATCTTTCATGACGGAATTCCTCCTTTCTGGGTTCTGACTGCGCTGTTCCCGATTTTCAGTAAGTGCAGATTCAGGATGTGAAAAATATAGTACCGCAGTTTCAGAATCTTTCATAACGTGATGCCTCCTTTCGGTGTTCTGTCTATTAAGTACGGAATGAGAGAGAAAAACTTGCATTTTTTCTGGGTTTGTAGTATAATTAAGAAAATAAAAAAATCGGAGTGTGATTTCTATGAAGATGAAAAAAATGATTGCCTTAATGATGGGATTGGTATGCATATCTGCACCGCTGACAGAAATTTCTGTTCCGTCTCAGATGATGATTTCTGCGAGTGCCGGGGAATATGTATTCAATACAAATTGTTCTTATATTTATGATGCGCTTTCCACTGACCAGAAGGAAGTATATAACCAGCTTCTGGAATCCTGCCGTCAGGTAGATGAATCATCAGAAAGTTATGAGAAAATTCCGGCAATCACAACAAACAAGCTGGAAGCTTCTGAAATTATATATCTGTCAACGGTATTTATATTTGACCACCCGGAATTTTTCTGGATTTCGCCGAATTATGAATATAAATCTATGGGGCGTTCGGTGACATATACAATGCATCTTTATCCGCAGTATCAGGATGGTCAGGTGCGTCAGGAAACAAAACAGCAGTTGATTTCGCTGGAGCAGGAATATCTGAACGAGATGTCGGCTTACAGTACTGATTATGAAAAAGCCGAGTATCTCATGAAAAAACTGAAACAGGATATTACATTCGGCTATGGAGATGAAAATATTGACCAGTCGATAGTATCAGCACTGCTGGATAAAAAAACTGTCTGTGCCGGATATACAAAATTATATGAGCTTCTGTGCAATGCTTCGGGAATTGATACAATTGCGGAAGTATCTTTGAATCATGCATGGAATGTGGTCAAGCTGGACGGAAAATGGCATTATGTAGATGTGACATATGGGCTGTTTTTATATTCTGACGCCGAACTGCATGAATGGGACGAGGCAAGAGGACGGTATACAACAACGATTGATGACCAGCAGGTTTCTTTCTATATGCATGAGCCGTATCAGGCATTTTATTCATTCGCTCTGCCTGATGTCAGCGGAGAGGATACCACTGTTTTGATTCCGGGAGATGCCGACAGCGACGGAGCAGTTGACATTCTGGATGTCATCACGATTAATAAAGCCATTCTGGGGAAAGAAACGCTCACTGCCGAACAGCTCAAAGCAATTGATTTCAACGGCAACGGAAAACCAGATTCTGAAGATTCACTCACCATCATGAAATATATCGTCGGCTTGATTTCTTCTCTGACGGCATAACATAAAAAATCCGGCATTTCTGCCGGATTTTTCTGTATCTGACTGTTAAGAGAATTAAAGCATCTTTGCGCGGAGTTCTTCCGGAGACAGGGGGGACAGATAGCCCGGAGCGACATCAAATGCTGTTTTGCATCCGGTTGCGCCTTCTGCTTTCAGTCTGCTGAGTGCTCTTGCATAAGCTACCAGAACAGAAGCAGTGAATTCCGGATTTGAACCCAGTTTCAAAGAATATTCAATCGTCTGGGTTGTGGTTTCGCCGTCGCCGGTCTTGCCGGAACGGATAACAAATCCGCCGTGAGGCAGTGTATTATGTGTTTTATCGAATTCTTCTTCGCTGATGAAATTCACAGTGGTATTATATTCATCAAAATAGTTTTTCATATTTTTGATTTCAGATTCGATTTTTGCCTTGTCTGCACCTTCTTCAGCGACAACATAGCAAACGCGCTCGTGCTTTTCGCGGGTAGTCAGTTCCGGCTGAGAACCGTTTCTGACGGCTTCGATAGCACTGTCAATCGGGCAGGTGTACTGAATGCCTTTCTTGACACCTTCTACACGTCTGATAGCATCAGAATGTCCCTGGCTGACACCCTTGCCCCAGAATGTGTAAGTTTTGCCGTTGGACAGGATAGATTCTGCATACACTCTGTTCAGGGAGAACAGGCCGGGGTCCCAGCCGAGAGAAATCATGGCAAGATGATTGTTTTCCTTTGCGGCCTTGTCCACGTTAGCGAAATGTTCCGGAATTCTTGCATGAGTATCAAAACTGTCAATGATATTGAAATATTTAGCAAGTTCAGGAGTCTGTACAGGCAGGTCTGTCGCACTGCCGCCGCAGATAATCAGCACATCTACTTTATCCTGATAATTTTTAGCATCTTCCAGCTTGTATACCGGGATGCCCTCTGTCAGGAGCTTTACAGATTCGGGAGCACGTCTTGTGAAAACGCCCACAAGTTCAGTATCCGGATTCTGTCTGATGGCTAATTCTACACCTTTTCCGAGATTGCCGTATCCGGCAATTGCGATTCTGATTTTGCTCATTGGAAAAACCTCCGATTTCTTTTTTTAATTAAGTTTACCAGACTATTATAGCACAGTTTTTAAATTTTGTAAAGAAAAAACTTTATATTTATTAAGATTTTTAAAAAAATAAAGTCAGATGCGGATTTTTGTTAAAATTATTCTGTAGATTGTACAAATACATTTGTTTTTGATACGCGGACAAATTGAAATCACTTGTTTGTCAGGCTTACAGAATTCTGCTGTGCAGAAATTTTCTGAGTTATCTATATACTTTTTGTATTTTTTTAATAAACTATTGACAAATTGTATGAAGATGTGCTAAAATAAAAACGTAAACAGTTTTTTGATTTATCAATAGGAGGAAATGTATGAAAAAAAATATGAAAAAGCGTGTGCTTTCCGGACTGCTGGCACTGAGCTGTGTCGCTTCTGCTGTGCCGTATATGACTGTCAGTGCCGAAGATGCTGATACAACTGTTATCTATTCTTCTGATTTTGAAGACGGCGACGTTTCCGCATGGACCAACAGAGGTTCTACGGATACCACTGTCATCACAGCAAGTGAAGATAATGCTGTCAGCGGTACAAAATCCCTTTGCGCCGGTGAACGTTCCAAATCATGGAACGGCCCTGCATTCCGTCTGGATGACAAGTGCGAACCTGGTACAGCTTATCTGGTCAGCGCACAGGTCATGGGTCAGTGGTATACCAGCGTGACAGTCAGCTTCCAGTATACCGACCAGGGCGGTGAACAGCATTATGAAAATCTTGCTAGCCTTAACGGCAACGGCTGGCAGGAAGTAACTGACCTCAAAGTCAGCTATACAGATGACATGACGGATGTCTATGTTTATTTCGAGGGCGGTTCTGATAATATCTATATTGATGACTTCACTCTGAAAACTGCTCCGGTTTACCATCCGCAGAAAGATATTGTCTCCCTGAAAGATGCTTATGCTGATTATTTCAAAATCGGTACAGCCGTGACGACAAAAGAACTCGCTCCGGCATCTACAAAAGAACTGATTCTGAAGCATTTCAACAGCATCACAGCCGGAAACGAACTCAAGCCGGATGCTATCTTAGACAAGAATGCCTGCCTTGCCCTCGCCGAATCCGGTGATGATGAAAATCCGCAGATAAGCCTTGCAAGCGCACGTTCTATCCTGAATTTCGCAAGAGATAATAACATTCCTGTCAGAGGCCATGTTCTGGTATGGCATCAGCAGACACCTACCTGGTTCTTTAAAGAAAATTATGATGAGAACGGCGAATGGGTTTCCAAAGAAAAAATGCTTGCCCGTATGGAAAACTATATCAAGAACGTCTTTGAGGCAGTAAAAGAAGAATATCCTGATGTGGATTTCTATGCATGGGATGTGGTCAACGAATGCTGGCTTGACGGCGGTGTTGCCCGTGACCCCGGCTCTCAGGAAGAAGGTTCTGCAAAATCTCCTTGGGTACAGATTTTCGGCGATAACTCTTTCATCAAGCCTGCTTTCGAGTTTGCGAAGAAATATGCTCCGGAAGGAACAAAACTTTACTATAACGACTTTAACGAATACATGCCCCAGAAAACAGATGCTATCATCAAGATGGTAGAAGAAATCAATGCTGACGGCCATTATATCGACGGTATCGGTTTGCAGTCCCATCTGGATGCCCGCTCCGGTTCTGATGCATTCCCGTCTGTCAGCGTTTATAAAAAAGCTCTTGACAAGTTCTGTGCAACCGGACTTGACATTCAGGTAACTGAACTGGATGCTACTGTCAACGATACTGACCATTTTGAAGAACAGGCTCAGTACTATTCTGATATTATGGATGCTATCGTAGAACATAAAGATGAAATCTCTGCTGTCGTATTCTGGGGCACTACAGACGATATGAGCTGGAGAGCTTCCAAATATCCGCTTCTGTTCAATGAAGACTACACAGCAAAGCCTTCTTTCTACTCTATCGTAGACGGCCTTGATGCAGAAGTTCCCACTGAAACCGAAACAGAAACCGAAACACAGGATACTTCTGCACCGGATTCCGAAATTCTCTGGGGTGATGCTGACAGCTCCGGTGAAGTTGATATTCTGGATGTTATCACCATCAATAAGGCCATTCTCGGAAAAGAAGAACTTACCGATGCAGGCCTGAAAAATGCAGATACCAATCAGAACAATATTCCTGATGCTACAGATTCCCTGAACGTCATGAAATTGATTGTCGGTCTGCTGTCTGCGGATAATCTGCCTGTTGCAGAATAATGTGGTTCTGATAAAAAGCAACTGCTGTACAGAAAATTTCTGTACAGCAGTTTTTTATTTCTGAATTTCCAGAATTTTATCAAGAATTCTGTGAGAAGCTTCTTCTTTGGAGAGTTTCGGGAGTTCAGTTTCGGAGTCTTTTGTGATAAGCGTTAAAATATTAGTATCCGTTCCAAATCCTGCGCCCTCAGCAGTCAGGCTGTTGGCACAAATCATGTCACAGTTTTTGGAAATCAGTTTCTTTCTGGAATTTTCAATGACATTTTCTGTTTCCATGGAAAATCCGCATAAAAACTGCTGTTCGGGTTTGTGTTCGCCCAGATATTTCAGAATATCCTGTGTGCGTTTGAGTTCGATTTTTATATCAGCATCTGATTTCTTGACTTTATGTTCCGCAGTCATGACCGGAGTGTAGTCTGCAACAGCGGCCGATTTGATGATAATATCCTGCTGACCGGAAATTTCTGTCACAGCTTCAAACATATCCTGTGCGGATTTGATGCGAATCAGCTTTACAAACATAGGCGGTTCAATTTCAGTATGTCCGGCAATTAACGTGACCTCTGCGCCCCTCTGCATAGCGGCTTTGGCAATTGCAAAGCCCATCTTTCCGGTAGAATGATTTGTGATGAAACGCACAGGGTCAATGGCTTCCTGTGTTGCACCGGCTGTGATGAGAATTTTCTTTCCGGTCAAATCTTTTTTGTGTGCGATTTCTTTCAGGATATATTCCAGTAAAACAGATTCTTCCGGCATACGGCCGTCACCAATATCGCCGTTGGCGAGCATTCCTTTATCGGGCTTGATGATTTCATAGCCAAAATGCTCCAGTTTTGAAATATTGTCCTGTACTATCGGGTTATGAAACATGTTGTGATTCATGGCTGGAGATATGATTTTTTTACAGGGACATGCCATCACGGTAGTAGTCAGCATATCATCCGCAATACCGTTTGCAATTTTTCCGATAACGTTTGCCGAAGCCGGAGCTATCATAACGACATCCGCCTGTTTTGCGAGCGCGACATGTTCGACACTGTATTGAAAATTCCGGTCGAAGGTATCAATCAGGCATTTGTTTTCCGTGAGTGTCTCGAATGTCACCGGATTGATGAACTGTGTGGCATTCTGTGTCATGAGAACATGCACATTGCAGTGCAATTTTTTTAGCATTCTGGCCAGATTTGCAATTTTATAAGCCGCGATGCTTCCAGTCACGCCGAGCAGGACAGTTTTATTTTTCAGCATATAATAAACCTTCTTTCTGAATCATTCTGATAATTTATTATAGCACATCTGAAACATATCTGTCAACAGCAGAACAGCTTATAGTATGTGTTCAAGAAACGTTGGCAAACAAATCAGAAGAAATATCGGGAAAATTCTCTTACAAGCTTGAATCCTGGAG
>SVNI01000002.1:0-63193 GCA_015066975.1 Ruminococcus sp.
CTCTGTCGGTTCAGATTCTGTTTCTGTTTCGGATTCAGACTCTGTCGGTTCAGATTCTGTTTCTGTTTCGGATTCAGTTTCTGTCGGTTCAAATTCTGTTTCTGTTTCGGATTCAGACTCTGTCGGTTCAGATTCTGTTTCTGTTTCGGATTCAGACTCTGTTTCTGTTTCGGATTCAGTTTCTGTCGGTTCAGATTCTGTTTCTGTTTCGGATTCAGACGGAGCGATAACTTCAATCCAGCCGTTTTCGGTGAGAGGAGTCAGAACATTCATGTTGATGTCATAAACATCAAGACCATCGAATGTCAGATTATACTTGCCAGGTTCAGTCGGAGCTGTGAAAGTTACATAGAATACAACCGCACCATCAGCAGGAATGATATTTTCAGCAGCACTGTAATTTGTGCCTGCAAATGTCATCTTGTCGATATTGGAAACGAAAGAAGTACCTGCATAAGCATCGCCGTTTTCAGAACCAGTAGCTACAGGGCCTGCATCCATGCCCATCTTCATGATGTAGCTGTTTAGACCGTTAACATCACCAGTAACAGTAACAGGAATTGTGACTGTAGCACCAGGTTCAACAGTTTCCTTGCCGATAATCCACATGCCAGCTTCGCCGATTTCAATCAGTTCTGTTTCAGTTTCTGTTTCTGTTTCGGATTCAGTTTCTGTCGGTTCAGATTCTGTTTCTGTTTCGGATTCAGTTTCTGTCGGTTCAGACTCTGTTTCTGTTTCGGATTCAGTTTCTTTCGGTTCAGACTCTGTTTCTGTTTCGGATTCAGTTTCTGTCGGTTCAGATTCTGTTTCTGTCGGTTCAGACTCTGTTTCTGTTTCGGATTCAGACGGAGCGATAACTTCAATCCAGCCGTTTTCTGTCAGAGGAGTCAGAACATTCATGTTGATGTCATAAACATCCAGACCGTCAAATGTCAAGTTGTACTTGCCGGGTTCTTCCGGAGCTGTGAAGGTTACATAGAATACAACCGCATCATCAGCAGGAATGATATTTTCAGCCTTATCGGTGTTAGTGCCTGCAAATGTCATCTTGTCGATATTGGAAACGAAAGATGTACCTGCATAAGCGTCACCGTTTTCAGCACCTGTTGCTACAGGGCCAGCATCCATGCCCATCTTCATGATGTAACTGTTGATACCGTTCTTATCACCGGTTACGGTTACAGGAATTGTAACAGTTGCGCCGGGTTCTACAGTTTCTTTACCGATAATCCACATACCAGCTTCGCCGATTTCAATCGGTTCTGTTTCAGTTTCTGTTTCGGTTTCGGATTCAGTTTCTGTCGGCTCAGACTCTGTTTCTGTTTCGGATTCAGTTTCTGTCGGTTCAGACTCTGTTTCTGTTTCGGATTCAGTTTCTGTCGGTTCAGACTCTGTTTCTGTTTCGGATTCAGACGGAGCGATAACTTCAATCCAGCCGTTTTCTGTCAGAGGAGTCAGAACATTCATGTTGATGTCATAAACATCCAGACCGTCAAATGTCAAGTTGTACTTGCCGGGTTCTTCCGGAGCTGTGAAGGTTACATAGAATACAACCGCATCATCAGCAGGAATGATATTTTCAGCCTTATCGGTGTTAGTGCCTGCAAATGTCATCTTGTCGATATTGGAAACGAAAGATGTACCTGCATAAGCGTCACCGTTTTCAGCACCTGTTGCTACAGGGCCAGCATCCATGCCCATCTTCATGATGTAACTGTTGATACCGTTCTTATCACCGGTTACGGTTACAGGAATTGTAACAGTTGCGCCGGGTTCTACAGTTTCTTTACCGATAATCCACATACCAGCTTCGCCGATTTCAATCGGTTCTGTTTCAGTTTCTGTTTCGGTTTCGGACTCTGTTTCAGTAACAAGTTCAGTTGTTTCTTCAGCGGATTCAGATTCTGTTTCTGTTTCAGATTCAGTCGGAGCGACAACTTCAATCCAGCCGTTTTCTGTCAGAGGAGTCAGAACATTCATGTTGATGTCATAAACATCAAGACCATCGAATGTCAGATTATACTTGCCAGGTTCAGTCGGAGCTGTGAAAGTAACTTCAAATACAACTGCGCCGTCAGCAGCAACGAGATTCTGATTCTTGTCAGTATTTGTGCCTGCAAATGTCATCTTGTCGATATTGGAAACGAAAGAGATGCCATCATAAGCACTGCCGTTTGCAGCAGACTCTGCAACAGGGCCTGCATCCATGCCCATCTTCATGATGTAGCTGTTCAGACCGTTGACATCACCAGTAACAGTAACAGGGATTGTAACAGTAGCACCGGGTTCAACAGTTTCCTTGCCGATAATCCACATGCCAGCATCGCCGATTTCAATCGGTTCTGTTTCAGTTTCTGTCTCGGTTTCAGTTTCTGTTTCAGATTCTGTTTCTGTTTCAGTCGGAGCAACAACTTCAATCCAGCCGTTTTCTGTCAAAGGAGTCAGAACATTCATGTTGATGTCATAAACATCCAGACCATCGAATGTCAGATTATACTTGCCGGGTTCAGTCGGAGCTGTGAAAGTAACTTCAAATACAACTGCGCCGTCAGCAGCAACGAGATTCTGATTCTTGTCAGTATTTGTGCCTGCAAATGTCATCTTGTCGATATTGGAAACGAAAGAGATGCCATCATAAGCACTGCCGTTTGCAGCAGACTCTGCAACAGGGCCTGCATCCATGCCCATCTTCATGATGTAGCTGTTCAGACCGTTGACATCACCAGTTACAGTAACAGGAATTGTAACTGTAGCACCGGGTTCAACAGTTTCCTTACCGATAATCCACATGCCAGCATCGCCGATTTCAATCGGTTCTGTTTCAGTTTCTGTCTCAGTTTCGGATTCTGTTTCAGTCGGAGCGATAACTTCAATCCAGCCGTTTTCTGTTTCGGGAGTCAGGACAGACATATTGATGTCATAGATATCCAGACCGTCAAATGTCAGATTATATTTGCCGGGTTCAGTCGGAGCTGTGAAAGTAACTTCAAATACAACTGCGCCGTCAGCAGCAACGAGATTCTGATTCTTGTCAGTATTTGTGCCTGCAAATGTCATCTTGTCGATATTGGAAACGAAAGATGTACCTGCATAAGCACTGCCGTTTGCAGCAGATTCTGCAATAGGGCCTGCATCCATGCCCATCTTCATGATGTAGCTGTTCAGACCGTTGACATCGCCTTCTACAGTAACAGGGATTGTAACAGTAGCACCGGGTTCAACAGTTTCCTTACCGATAATCCACTTGCCAGCGGAGTCCGGAACAACAGATTCAGATTCTGTTTCTGTTTCAGATTCAGTCGGAGCAACAACTTCAATCCAGCCGTTTTCTGTTTCGGGAGTCAGGACAGACATGTTAATATCATAGATATCCAGACCGTCGAATGTCAGATTATATTTGCCGGGTTCAGTCGGAGCTGTGAAAGTAACTTCAAATACAACTGCGCCGTCAGTAGCAACAAGATTCTGATTCTTGTCAGTATTTGTGCCTGCAAATGTCATCTTGTCGATATTGGAAACGAAAGAAGTACCTGCATAAGCACTGCCGTTTGCAGCAGATTCTGCAACAGGGCCTGCATCCATGCCCATCTTCATGATGTAGCTGTTCAGACCGTTGACATCACCTTCTACAGTAACAGGGATTGTAACAGTAGCACCGGGTTCAACAGTTTCCTTGCCGATAATCCACTTGCCAGCGGAATCCGGAACGATAGATTCTGATGTTTCTTCAGTCGGAGCAACAACTTCAATCCAGCCGTTTTCTGTTTCGGGAGTCAGAACATTCATGTCGATGTCGTAAACATCCAAACCGTCGAATGTCAGATTATACTTACCGGGTTCAGTCGGAGCAGTAAAGGTGACTTCAAATACAGTTGCGCCGTCAGCAGCAACGAGATTTTCGCTCTTGCCGTAGTTTGTAGCTGCGAAAGTCATCTTATCCGTATTGGAAACGAAAGCTGCATCTGCATAAGCATCACCAGCCTGAGCACCAGTCGGATTCGGGCCTGCATCCATGCCCATCTTCATCATATAGCTGTTGAGACCGTTGACATCACCAGTTACAGTAACAGGGATTGTAACAGTAGCACCAGGTTCAACAGTTTCCTTGCCAATAACCCATTTTCCGGCAGATTCTACAGGCTTCTTGTCCTTAACTTTAATCCAGCCATCTTCTGTCTGCGGAACAAGCTGAGTCATGTTGATATCTTCAAGGTCAATATCAGCAAACTTCAGATTATAGAGCGTACCAGGAGCAGCATCGTTTGGAACTTTGAATTCCATGTAGAATACATCACCGTCAGCAGCGATAATATTTTCATTCTTGCTGGAATTTGTACCGCCGAATGTCAGGTTCTTGAGATTTTTCTGGAGACCGAGTTCTGCATAAGCATCACCAGCAGAAGCACCTGTCAGTTCAGGACCTGCATCCTGAGTAATCTTGACAGTGTAGCTGTTCAGGCCGTCAGTATCGCCCTGAACGGATACCGGAACTTTAACAGTATCGCCGGGTTCTACTTCTTCTTTGCCGATAATCCACTTGGCAGAAGTATCTTTCTTATTATGAACAAATTCTGTTTCAGATTCATCAGTATCGCCAATGACTTCAATCCAGCCTGCTGTAGTCTTAGGAATGAGCTTGACCATTTCAGCATTGTAGACTTCAAGAGTCTCGAAATCAATCATATACTTGCCGGGTTCGGTCGGAGCTATAAATCTAACAGCGAATACTTCTCCATCACCGGTAACATTTTCACTACCTTCTGTGAAGCTTGTACCTGCAAATGTTCCTTTGCTTACATTTCTTGCAAAGCTGAAGACATCCATACGGTTGCCTGCGCCCTTGATGGTAACAGGACTGTCGAATGTAAGTTTTGTAAGATAGCTGTTAAAGCCGTCTGTATTGCCGTTTACACTGATATCGAGTACGACTTCTGCGCCGGGTTCTACAGTATCGTGACCGATAATCCATTCTGTATCAACAGCTTTTTCCTGCTGAACGAATTCAGTTTCTTTAACTTCTTCAGTTTCTGTTACCTTTTCAGTTTCGGTTTCAGTAACTTTTTCTGTTTCAGTTTCTGTCACATCTTCACCGCCGGGAATGGTGATAGAACCAGCAGTCAGTGTCAAAGAAGGCATCAGATTTTCTTTTGCTTCATTGGAGAAAATCGGATAGTAATCATCAGTTGTGGCAGTATCAAATGTTACTTTGTATACAGTACCGGGGGTATAGGTTACACCTTCCTTTGGCAGGAATGTGAAAGTCAAAGCAGATGCGCCGTCTTTGCACTGGTCGTCGCCGAGGTCAGCAGTACCCTGAATTGCAAGAGAAACAAAGCCTCTTTCCGTATTCGGAACAACAGCCTGTACTCTGGAGTAACCGCCGCCGTTTCTAATGCCGTCGCATACGAACGGGCAATCCGGGTCATCCAGTGTCTTGCCGTCAATCAGCAGACGGAACTGTACACCATAAGTACCGGGGTCATTATAAACTCTGACAGGAACATCAACATAGCTGTCTTCGTTGCTTGCATCCGGGTCAGCGAATTCTACATCATCCACTTTCCAAGTATAACCATCACTGACAGCAGGTGCATCTGTTGCAGCTTCTGTCGGTGCATTTGTCGGAGCTTCTGTAGAAACTTCTGTCGGAGCTTCTGTAGCAGTCTCAGTAGTATCCGGTTCACCGCCGGGAATGGTGATAGAACCAGCGGACAGCGTCAGAGACGGCATCAGGTCTTCTTTCGCTTCATTGGCGAAAATCGGGCTATAGCCGTCAACCTTAGTAGTATCGAATGTTACCTTGTACGTAGTACCAGGTGTATAGGTTACACCTTCCTTAGGCAGGAGAGTAAAAGTCAAAGCAGCCGCGCCGTCCTTGCACTGGTCATCGCCGAGGTCAGCAGTACCCTGAATTGCGAGAGAAACCAAGCCCATTGCAGTATTCGGAACAACAGCCTGTACTCTGGAGTAACCGCCGCCGTTTCTGATACCGTCGCATACGAACGGGCAGTCAGGGTCATCAAGGGTCTTGCCGTCAATGAGGATACGGAACTGTACGCCATAAGTACCAGGGTCATTATAAACTCTGACAGGCACATCGACATAGCTGTCTTCATCGCTTGCATCTGGATTTTCAAATTCTACATCATCAATCTTCCAGGTATAGCCTTCGGAAGCTGTTGCAATGACTGCATCAGCCGGAGAAAGGGCATTTAAAGCAGAAGCCGGGAGTGCGCCAACGGACATGGAAGCACACATGCACAACGCTGTCAATGCAGATAATATTCTCTTCATTGCACATATTTCCTTTCTGAAATATTAAATTTTCAGGACTTTAAAACCGTGTTCAGGCGGAAAACCGCCTGAACACAGCTTAACTTTTTTCGGAAAAATCCTGTGTGATGAATTAGCCCTGGCTCGGCAGAGAAGCTACCAGACCAATCAGGTACTTCAGGATTTCAACAGAGTCCTGGCCGTTGAGGTCAGCTTCTGTGGACTTGCCTTCACCGGGAGTCTTGTTACCTGCGCAGTTTGCAACTTCAACCTGATATGCATCCAGAGCCTGGTTGTCATACTTGGTGAGGAATCTGTTCAGCATAACAATGTCAACGAGTTCAACAGTGCCGTTCTTGTTAACGTCGCCGTAGAGGTAATCGCCAATCGGAGCGGGTTCTGTTTCAGTAGGTTCAGCTTCTGTTTCAGTAGGCTCAGCTTCTGTTTCAGTAGGTTCAGCTTCTGTTTCAGTAGGTTCTTCACCGCCAGGAATTGTGATAGAACCAGCAGCCAGTGTCAGAGAAGACATCAGGTCTTCCTTAGCTTCGTTAGCGAAAATCGGGTTGTAACCTTCAGACTTAACAGCATCAAATGTTACCTTGTACTTAGTGCCAGGTGTATAAGTTACGCCTTCCTTAGGCAGTAATGTGAATACGAGAGCGGATGCGCCGTCCTTGCACTGGTCATCGCCGAGGTCAGCAGTACCCTGAATTGCGAGGGAAACAAAGCCCATTGCAGTATTCGGAACAACAGCCTGTACTCTGGAGTAACCGCCGCCATTTCTGATACCATCGCATACGAACGGGCAATCCGGGTCATCCAGTGTCTTGCCGTCGATGAGGATACGGAACTGTACGCCGTAAGTACCGGGGTCATTGTAAACCAGAACAGGCAGGTCAACATAGCTGTCTTCGTTGCTTGCATCCGGATTTTCAAATACTACGTCATCAAGCTTCCATGTGTAGCCGTCGATTACGGTCTGAGTTTCTGTTTCAGTCGGTTCAGCTTCTGTTTCAGTCGGTTCAGCTTCTGTTTCAGTCGGTTCAGCTTCTGTTTCAGTCGGTTCAGCTTCTGTGGTTTCTTCTTCGCCGCCAACAATGATGGTCAAACCTTCTGTTGTGCCAGGCTTGTACTGAGTTTCACCGTCGCTGATGAACAGATACGGGTTTTCACCGTAGGAGTTTACGATAGTGTCATTAAATTCGATTGTATAAGTACCAGCTGTGATAGCATCATCCAAACCAATTGTGAATTCAGTCATCGGGAAAGCATCAGAAGTATCGCCGAGGAAGTTTGCGGTTAATACAGTCGGGCTCAGAACAGGTGCCCAGCTCCATGAGAAGCCGCTTACACCAGTCTTGAGTGCGCTTGCATCAACGTCTTCCTGTGTCATAACCATGGTGTTGCCATCATAGTTGCCTCTCTTGTAAATACCGAATGTATTTACAAACTGACCAATAGTTGCAGTTTTGCCGCCAGCATAAGTATAAGTGATTTCTTCATCACCAGGAACAGCAACGTCCAGTTTTGCATTACCAAGACCGAAATGAATCATTTCGCTGTCGGTTGTTACCAGACCCAGAACCTGCTGGATTGTCGGATTTTCAGTGGGCATAGAAACGTATGCATCAATACCGAGCTTTGCACCGGCAGCATCAGCTGCGCTTGCGAATGTAACAGTCTTGCCGTCTTCAGATACTGTGAAATTAGCTGTCTGCTGCTGCTTTCCATCGGGGGTGTAATAAGAGGTCGGATTTGCCTTCAGATAGAATGTGATGTCGCTCTCATTGTAAACAGCAAATGCGGACATTACGCTTGCGGACATACTTGCTACCATTGTAGCGGCTGTCAGTGCAGAAATTACCTTCTTCATAACTAATTAATTCCTTTCTGTTTGTTGGTCAGGCGTTTGTCGCCGCCTGCCGGATGAAATAAAATTTTTTGAATTATGTCTCAACAAAAGATGTCAGAATTGGCGGACATTTTTAAAAGCTGTTATCAGAGTGTTAACAGACCAACAATAGCCTTCATGATGTTCAGGGCATCGGAAGCATCCGGCTTGCCATCTTTATTGATGTCACCGTTAATCAGGCCCTGGCCTTCGAGGTTTTCCTTACCAAGAATAGCTTTATTGACTGTGATAACATCGAGAATATCTACGCTGCCGCTGAGGTCAGCGTCGCCCATGAGGGTAGTGCCTTCCGGTTCGGTATTGGGTTCACTGCCGACAACAACAGCACCTGCGGAAGCTGTTACGCTGTAGTTTGTAATAGTTCCGTCAGAAGCCATGTTACCAATGTAGATTTCGGTATTGGGTGTGCCAGAACCTTCATAGGTTTCACGGCTGATGCCCTTGATAGCAACATCATAAGTACCGTCTGCCACACCATCATTTACCTTACCGGTCAGTGTCAGGAAAGTGCCGTCTTTAGTTACCCAATAAGCAGTATCATCAAGAGCAACACCATAAGTAACAGTAACAGTACCAGCTACGGAATAATCTGCATCAAATACAGTCACGCCGTCGAAGCCTTCCTGAGCAGAAGCAGATGTGTTGACAATATCGCCAGCAGTTGCACCTGTAATGGTGAGAGCAGAAGCATCATAAGTCAGTTCAAATTCAGCACCGCTGATACCAGCAGCCGGAACACCGGACAGCTTGACAGCCATTGTGAATTCAGAACCTGCAGCAGCCTCCACCTTATCAGCACTTACGGTAACGGAATCAGCAGCAAATACATTCATAGCAGAGAATGTTGCCAACATGGAAACGGCAGCCATTGCGGCAGCGATTTTCCTTACTTTCATAATGTCTTTCCTCCTTTAATTTGTTTGGAAAAATTTAAGATTAATAAAAAATATACGCATATATAACAGGGAATTTCTTTGGATTGCACCCCAATTATATTCTGTGACAGGACTGCCCCATATCTACTTACTGTTATTATAGGACAAAATATCACATAAGTCAAGAGAATTTCTTACATTTTGTACAAATTGCCAAAAACAATATACGCTCTTTGTGCAAACTGACAATAAGCTGATTTTTTTGTTCAGTATCTGGCAGATTTGCACATAAATATATAAAACGTTTTCTGTTTCAGGCATTCCGCGGAAATCTCTCTGTCATTTAATATTATACACTATTTTTTTTTAAAAGTAAAGGGTTTTTCTGTGATTTTTTGAAAATCATGGTTTTACACAAATTTCGGGTCAGCAATTATAAAGTTCTCACAAAGGCTGGGATTTTTTAAGGTTTTTTCAACCTTTTTTCATTCTTCCTGTTCGGTTTCAGAATCCGTTTCCTCATTCTGGGAATTTGCGGTATAATTCCGGCGGAATTCTTCGGGAACATTTTCTTCCACGATAGTATCAATGACTTCCCAGCTCCATTTTTTATAGCTTCCGCCGGAAGTATGGGGCAGGTAATGTGACTGAATCATCCTGTCTTTATAAGAATCATAAGGAAAAGTTCTCACGTTGGTCATATCCGTTTCATACTGCGTGATGACAGGGGTCAGACCGACATCTTCGATAGTGATATTGCCGTCATTGTCACGGCAGATATGAAACTCTCCCAGACCGCCGACCATGTTGAAATTATCCGTCTGTCCGGAAATGACATTTCCCAGCGAATAGAATACAAAGCCTTTTGAGCCGTCTGCTCTGGTGAGATATTCCATTGTCTGGAGGGTATGTGAACCCGTGCCGAGAATGACATCTGCGCCCCAGTCTATCATTTTCTGTGCCAGTTCTTTCACAGAATCATCCACAGTATGCGTATCCGTTGCGCCCCAGTGCATGGAAACAATTACACAGTCCACCTGCTGAGAAAGCTCCTGAATTTGCATCTGCATCAGACTGCTGTCGCCAATATACGGCACTATCATTTCACTTTCTTCCGGCAGAACGCGTTCGTTCGTATGCTCTGTATAGCCCAGAAACCCGATTTTCAGGCCGTCTTTTTCGACAATACGGTAATTCTGCATATCTTCCTGATTCCGGTATGCACCCAGAACCGTCACTTCCGGATAGTCTTCCTGAAGCGCATCCCAGTAATCAAGCGTATACTCCAGACCTTCTGCACCTTTGTCGAGCACGTCACTGTTTGCCATATTGAAAATGTCAAAGCCCATATCTGCCAGATTATACCCCAGCTCCACAGGCGAATTAAAATTCACTCTTGTGCCGGAAAGTTCCAGTTTTCCGTTGCAGATAAGCGTTTCCTGATTGATAAAAGCCAAATCCGCCTTAGCGATTCTGTCAGCAATTTCATCATAACAATAATGAAAATCATATACAATGCCGTCTGCCGCATGTGCAGAAGCTGTTTTATAAACACAGGTGTGAATCAGGTTGTCTCCTACTGCCGCGAAGCTGACATCCGCCTTCTGAAAAGCGGGTTCTGTAGGGGGTTCTGTTGTTTCGGGGATGCCGATTTCGGCAATATCAATCACATGATTTGCATCTTGGTTTTGCAGATTTGCACAGCCTGTCAGGGATACTGCCACGACTGCCAGCAGAGCAATTAACTGATGTTTCATAGTTATTTCCTTTCTGATTTTCGGAAAAATTCCGGTTATTTCCAGTATACCACAAATTTTTTCAAAATGCAACAGTTTTTTCAGATTCTCCTGAAAGAACCGTATAATTTTTTCAGAACCGGGCATGTTAAACGCAGGAGGCGAACGGCATGACAAAAGAAAGCAAAAATATTTCCGGCACACTGGAAGAAATCCTTGCCGAAATCCGGCAGATTTGCGGAAACAGTTCTGACATCCTCATCAACCGGATAACTATCGGCGGAATTCCCTGTGCAGTGCTTGGCTGTGAGGGCATGTTATCCACCGCGGTCATGAGTGAAATGATTATCGAACCTCTGACAGATATTCCGGCACAGTCCGACAGCAGCTCTTTATTTCAGTATATCCAGAATTATTTATTATTATCCCTCGACAGACCCCTTGTCCGGAATTATGAAGATTTGTTCCGGCTGTTATATTCCGGATTTGCCGTTCTGGTAGCAGACGGCGGTCAAAATGCATTAGCCTACGGTGTACAGGGCTATGACAAGCGCAGTGTCAGCGAACCATCCGGAGAAGCCAACCTCTATGGTGCTCACGACGGCCTGACAGAAGTCGTGCGGACAAATATGTCACTCATCCGACGGAGAATGAAAACTCCTCTCCTGAAATTCGAGCTTTCCACAGCTGGAAATCTCAGTCAGACAGATATCTGTCTTTGCTGGATGACCGACCGGGTTCCCCCGCAGTTCATCCGGCAGATAAAAAAAGAGCTGGAATCCACAGAACTGGATACTGTCTTATCTTCCGGCTATTTACAGCCGTTTCTGGAGAAATGCCGGGGCAGTCTGTTCGACAGTGTAAGCCTGAGCCAGCGTCCGGATGTACTCTGTTCCAAACTTCTGGAAGGCCGGATTGTCCTGCTGATTGACGGCACACCGTTTGCGCTGGTCATCCCGAAATTATTTATTGAAAATTTCCAGACTCTGGATGATTATAATCACAAGCCCTATTATGCGGCATTCAGCAGATGGGTCAAATACGGCGCATTCCTGACAGCGATTCTGCTTCCGGCCTTATATATTGCCGTGAGTATGCATCATCCGGAATTACTGAACAGCACACTAGTCCTGATTCTGACAGATGCCGAAAAAAAAGCCCCCCTGTCACTTCCGACAGAAACGGTTTTTGTTCTTCTTATGTATGAAATCATTCGTGAAGCAGGTCTTCGTCTGCCGAAATCCGTCGGCGGTGCGGTCAGTATTGTTTCCGGCCTGATTATCGGAGATGCGGCAGTATCATCAGGCCTAATCAGCACACCCATGCTGACTATGACAGCGATTTCGGTCATTTCCGGATTTGTCACTCCTGACCTCAATGCCCCGATTACGGTTATGAGATTATTATTCATCCTTGCCGGAGGATTATGGGGCTTATTCGGAATTGGTCTGCTTGGGATGGCTGTGCTTTACAATCTCTGTGCAACAGAAACATTTGGTTTTCCGGTCACAGCACCGCTTGCGCCGTTCTACCGGCGGGCAATGCGTGATGTTGCAACAAGAGTGAATTTCCACCGGATGCAGCTAGGTAATTTCACTGTGGAGGAATATCATGAGCAGAATTCATAATCATCAGTTAGCCGCAATATTATTTTTATCCGGCGCATGGTCAGTGATATGCATTCCCTCACTTTACGGCAACAGTCAGATGCTTTCGACAGCAGCTGCCTGTCTGATACAGATTTTGCTGTGTCTGCCGATGCTGGCACTTTATCCGGGGACGTTCTCGAATCAGATAAAATCCAATAAAATTCTAGGTGTAATATATATTTTATTTTTTCTGATATGCGGTGCAAACGGCTTTTCACAGCTCTGGGAAGCAGCACCGCCCCAGCTTCTTCCGGCATCCGGAAAACTGACCGCTTCCGTACTGATAGCACTGACGTGCTTCTACACCAGTTCTGCAGGACTGAGAGCTACCGCAAGAGCCGCGCCCATCGTCATGAGTCTGTTTGTAATTTCTGTTATCGTGCTGATTCTCGGCGCATGGCGCAGAGCCGACCTCAGCAGAATTTCTCTCCAGACAGATAATTTTCTGCCGGGCATCCGGACGTATTTTTCTCTGAGCGGTGAACTTGCCGCTGTCTGGATATTATCAGACACTATCCAGAATCATAAAAATATCGCTGTGAACAGCTATTTAATCGTTAAAGCACTGTTCTGCATTCTGATTTTATTTTTCAGCATTACCGCCGGAGGCAGATTAATTCATCTGAATGGCTATCCGTTTTTTACTCTGACAGCACTTTCCCAGCCCCTACAGGGACAAAGAGCTGATGCTTTATATATTCTGGTGTTCGTGATGCTTCATATCATGCACACAACTCTGCAAACCGGAATTGTTGAGCATATTTCAGAGCAGATGTATCCCATTACGGAAAAATGGTCTGCGCCGGTATCGCTGATTTTCATGCTGATTCTGGCCTATTTCTTCAAGAGTGCCGTTCTCGAAAATATCATCTTCTGGGCACTGCCTGTGCTGACTGTCATCATTCCGCTGATTCTGCGAACCCGGCAGTTTCTTAGAAACATCCGCAAAAAGGAGCATTCGTATGAAATTTCTTAAACTTTCCGTAATTGGCTTGTGTCTGCTCTTTACCGGATGCAGTTCTGAAACAATTTCCGACAGACTGTATACACAGGCAATTGGCCTGACCTGCAATGGAAAATTAAGCTTCTACACACAGGATTTCAATCAGAATCTGACCGCCCCTGTAGAAGGCATCAGCATTGCAGAAGTGCTCCGTCAGGAAGAATCCGCAAACGGCGGAAAAGTTTTTATCGGCCATACGGAATTATTATGCCTTGACGGCACATGCACCCTCAATCCGGCGGAAGAATTATTATTTCAGAACGGACTTTCTCCGGCCTGTAAGGTACTCTATGCCAAGCCGGAAGAATATTTTCAGACTCCCGATAATGCCGGGCTGATTCATCAAATCCGCATGTCGGAACAGAACGGATTGTTAAGCACTACCGAACTCGCCACGGCTCTGAACGAATGGCACGGCATCTGGGAAACGGCTCTGCTCCCCGTTCAGAAACCCGGTCAGAGCGTTCCTTCATTGGTACTGCTCCACAAAGACGGCAGATGTACGGAACTTTCCGATTTCGCTGTCAAAGGCATGTACTGGCTCAGAAGAAATACAGGCGATTTCAAAATGACACTCCAGACTCCTGACGGCGAACAGGAAACGCTAATCCGGAGCTGTCGGACAGAAAAGCAAATCGAAAATCAGAAAATAAATTATCATGTCATTGTCAGAACCGGAACACCGGAATTAAACGGCACTCTGCAAAGGCTTATCGAAAAGCAGTGCATCTGCGCGATTGATGAAATGCTTTCTGCAAAGGCGGACGTGATAGGCATACAAGACCTGCTTGAAAATGCCGGCATCAAGCCCGAAAAAGACATGCCTCTGACGATTCAGCTTTCCGTGACAGTGCAGTAATTTTTATGTTTCATCCGGAAAGCGATATTTTTCAGGAACTTCAAGTTTTTTCAGTTCGTGATGTGTCCTGAATCGTAACATTATATCATATACCCCGAAATTTCCGTTTTTTTATTTACAGTATATGCCGAATCAAGAAGCCCCTGTCCGTCATCTCCAAGAATGACAATCACAAACATTTCAGGCAGTTCCTGAACGCTGGCGATATATTTTGCATTTTTTTCTTTGAGCACTATCTCACAAGCCTGTTCAAGCGTAATCATCAGAATAACTCCTTCTTGAGATAGACAGAATCTTCTTCTGTAATTTTCCGGATAACTCTGCACGGATTTCCGGCAGCGAATACACCTGCCGGAATATCTCTTGTCACGACACTCCCTGCCCCGATGACAGAACCTTCCCCGATAGTCACCCCTCCGCAGACAGTAACTCCGCTTGCAAACCAGCAGTTATCCCCTATCGTGACAGGCTTTGCATATTCGAGGTCATATAAATCGCCGTTCTCACGATATTTCATATTTCTTTCGGAATACAGAAGCGGATGTACCGGAGTCGCTATTGTGCAGTTAGGGCCAAAGAAAACATCATTCCCGATTCTGACCGGACAGCAGTCCAGTACTGTAAAATTAAAATTCGCAAAACATCTGTCTCCAAACCATGTGAACTGCCCGTAATCGAACTGAATCGGCCCTTGCAGGTATAATTCCTTTCCGGCATGAGGAATTAATTCTTTCAGAATCTCTTTCCGGATTTCGGTTTCATCCTCGAACGTATCATTATATTTTTTAGAGAGAATATGCGCCTTTTTGCGCATTTCGGTTAATTCCTCGCCGGAAGCATCATAGAGCTTTCCGGCAATCATTTTTTCTTTTTCGGTCATAAAAAAACTCCTTTTAGAATAACAAAACACTCCGGAAGAATCCGGAGTGTCTGAAATTATTTACCGCTGATTCATAGTATACTTGATATGTTCAATAGCTGCCTGAGCGTAATCGTTGACTTTTTCGGAGCTGTTGGCATCCAGTGCTTTCTGATACCATTCCAGAGCCTTTTCAGGCTGTGCGCGCATTCCGCCGCTGCCGTTCAGATAAATTTCACCAATTGCAAGCTGAGACAGCACAAGACCCTTGTTAGAAGCTTCTGTATGCCATGCAATTGCTCTGTCAGGATTCTGCGGGAACGGATATGTACCGTTCTTATAACTGTCAGCTACCTGGAACATTACATGCAGGAGTACTTCTCTTTCCTTCTGTTCAAGAGTATCAATCTGACCCTTGATTTCACGCAGGAAACTGAGCATACTAATCATGTAATTTTTAGTTCTGGGCTTGCCGAGGAATGTCCAGCTTCCCATTTCATCCATTTCGGAAACGGTGAAAATCGCATAATCTACTAAATCATCCAGATTATCGCGGGCAGGTGCAGGAGAAGGGGCAGGCTTTGCCGGAGCAGGCTGTTCAGGGGCAGCGGCCGGAGCAGATGCCGTGGCAACAGGGTCAGCAGCCGGAGCAGGGACTTCTTCCGGAGCAGGCTTCGGAGCATTTGCCTTTTCAGTAGCGTGCGCCTTTTCCATACGTTCATAAACCAGATTATCCTTTGCATTCGTAATCTGATTCATAAGTTCTCTGTAGCGAGCCTGTCTTCTTTCGTCGCCGAGGAAGCTTGCACGACGTTCCTGCATCAAAATATAATCCAGCATATGAATGCATCTTTCCATAGGTTCGATTGCTTCCATTTTAGGTGCCATATAGGCAATTTTTTCAGCGATAATTGAATACAGGAACATAGATTTTTCCATGTGTCTGTTATGTTCTTCAGATGTGCCGAGTCTGCCCTGACGATATTCTTCGTCAGCGAGTTCCTTGAGCTTTTCCACGCTCATTTTATCTGTGTCTTTACGCCACTGGTGCGCACCGCAGTTTTTGCAGCTTATCTGATTACTTGCCAGTCTTGCGCCGCAGCTATAACAAACTTTCTGTGCCATATTGTAACTCCTTTACATACAGATGCATAAAATTTCAGATGCATCTTCAAAATTTATTAAGAATATTATAGCACAGGTACAGAAAAATTGCAATGCCTTCCGGTGATTTTGTTATTTATCACTAAAATCATAAGTAAAATTTCGGCATTATTTACAAAAAAATCTGCCTTTCTGCGCACAACAGAAAAGCAGACGGGATTTTATACCGTCAGGCTTGTGACCAGTCCGACAATATATTTCATAAGTTTGAGGGAATCTTCGGAATCGGGCTTGCCGTTGAAGGCAATGGCTTTGATTTGTACTTTGTTGCGTTCTTCCTTTTTCAAATATTGAATATTTAAAACTCATTATACTCAAAAAAATACAAGTACTTCCGGAAATTTCCTCCTGAAAATCTATTTTTCACACAAAAAAGCCCTGCCGAAGCAGAGCTTTTTGTATATTTTTTTAAATTTTGATTACTTGTTCAGATTAGATTCAATCTTGTCCAGAACATCTCTGAGAGCCTGCGGAACACGACCGCCCTTTGCAGCGATATCTTCATCATAATATCTGCGCATTTCAGCGATTTCCTTCTTCCAGAGGTCAGCATCAACAGCAAGAAGCTTGTCCATAATTTCAGGAGTTACTTCATCTTCAATGCCTTCTGTGTTGATATCGCCCTTCTTAGGCAGATAGCCGATAGCAGTTTCATCAGCATCTACAGCATCTTCGCATCTCTTGAGAATCCAGTCGAGAACTCTCATATTGTCGCCGAAGCCCGGCCAGATGAAGTTGCCGTTTTCGTCCTGCTTGAACCAGTTTACGTTGAAGATTTTCGGAGCTTTGTCGCCGAGAGTTTCGCCCATTTCGAGCCAGTGTGCCCAGTAGTCGCCTACATTGTAGCCGATAAACGGTTTCATAGCCATCGGGTCATGTCTCAGAACACCAACTGCACCTGTTGCGGCTGCTGTTGTTTCAGAAGATACGGCAGAGCCCATGTAAGTACCGTGTGTCCAGTCAAAGGACTGATATACCAGCGGAGTGGTAGAAGCTCTTCTGCCGCCGAACACGATTGCAGAAATCGGCACACCGTCAGGATTATTGAATTCCGGAGACAAGCAGGGGCAGTTTTCAGCCGGTGCTGTGAATCTGGAGTTCGGATGAGCCAGTGTCTTCTTCTTGCCGGTTTTTGCGTCAACTTCGTTAGTATATTCTACACCGTTCACCTTGTTGCCAGTCCATTCAGTCGCATTGACAGGAGCTTCCTTTGTAAGCTTTTCCCACCAAACTGTATTATCATCATTGTTCAGAGCAACGTTTGTGAAGATAGCGTTCTTCTTGGTAGCTGCCAGAGCATTGTAGTTAGACTTTTCGTTAGTACCCGGAGCAACACCGAAGAAGCCGTTTTCGGGGTTGATAGCGTACAGTCTGCCATCCTTGCCGGGCTTGAGCCATGCGATATCATCACCGACTGTGAATACTTTGTAACCTTTCTTTGTATAAACTTCCGGCGGAATCAGCATAGCCAGATTGGTCTTACCACAAGCAGACGGGAATGCTGCACAAACATACTTTGTATCGCCGTCGGGCTTCTGAACGCCCAGAATCAGCATATGTTCAGCCATCCAGCCTTCATTCTTGCCCTGGAAAGATGCAATACGCAGAGCGAAGCACTTCTTGGACAGAATTACATTGCCGCCGTAAGCGGAATTGATAGACCAGATTGTATTCTCTTCCGGGAACTGTACGATATAACGCTTTTCAGGGTCAACATCAGCCTTAGAGTGCAGACCTCTTACAAAGTCGTTGGAATCGCCCAGCTTATCGAAAGCAGCCTTGCCCATTCTTGTCATGATATTCATATTCAGAACAACGTAGATAGAGTCTGTCAGTTCCACGCCGACTTTGGAAATCGGAGAAGTCACAGGTCCCATGCTGTAGGGGATAATATACATGGTCTGACCCTTCATAGCACCGTCATACATAGGACGGAGCATAGCCTTCATTTCTTCGGGGTCCATCCAGTTGTTAGTAGGGCCTGCATCTTCCTTTGTCTTTGTACAGATAAAAGTTCTGTCTTCTACGCGGGCAACGTCATTCACAGCAGTTCTGTGATAGAGACAGCCGGGGAGCTTTTCTTCGTTGAGATGCCACATTTTATTGGGGTCTCCATCCGGAAGAGAAGTTACTTCTTCTGTGAGTTTGTCGAGCTGTTCTTTAGAACCGTCAATCCATACAACCTTATCGGGTTTGCACAGGTCAATCATTTCCTGTACCCAATCCAGCACTTTCTGGTTTGTGGTCAGTGCGCCTTCTAATGCCATAATAAAAAACCTCCTTGATTATACCTGTATTTCTGTGAAATACAGTTGTCATTTTTCTGACATTCTTATTTTAGCATAAACTGAAAAATTTGTCAATAGTTTGTTGCCCATTACACAAAAAATACACGAAAATTTCAGAAAGCAATAAAAAAGAAAAGCTCCATTAAAAAAAGAAAAAGCCAAATATAAAAAATGTCAGTCCCAAGGTAATAAAATGATGTCTTGTTTTTATCTTCTGAAATACATATACAACAAAACTGAGTGCTGTTAAGATTCCAAATCCTGTAGGCAAAAATACCAAAAACGGAAAAAATACAGCAACAATAGAAAAAACAACATAACCAATCGCTGAGAATATCATGAATTTAATACTATTGGCACATAAATCCCTCATTTCTATTTTATTTTGGTTAATCAGCATAACCCATTTTTCATTATAATACTCAAGAAAAAAATACAAGTGTTTTGGAGAAACTTGTCAGAAGAATCTGTTTTATGCACAAAAAAGCTCTGCCGGAACAGAGCTTTTTTTATAATTATTATCAACCGAAATTTTTCTGCATGAATTCCGCAAAGTTAGCAACTTCACCAGAACCTTTCTGAGCGGCAAACTTCAGCAGAAGTGCTGCATCATTGGCAGTCAGTTCGCCGTTACCATCAATATCCGGCATGATATTCTTATATTGGATATCGGGATTAATTTCACCGGATTCTGTAGAAGGCTGGTCAGGTTCAGTTGGATTGGTTTCTGTCGGCACTTCCGGCGCACCGTCAATCAGTGCGAAATTGTAGCCATAAGTTTCAGCATAAGCCTGTGCTTTGGAATCCGCATACCCGTAGATAGTGCCGTCTTCCATGACAGGGAGCGTGGTCTTATCCTCTGCAAGTGTGCAGGTATCATTCCGGACAATGGCCGTTTTCAGAGCAGTGCCGTTAAAAGCCCCTTTTTTGACAGTCGTTACGCTTTCCGGAATATCGATTGCTGTCAGTGCTTTGCAGTCTGCAAAGGCATCCCGACCAATAGTTGTAATGCTGTCGCCGAGCGTTACACTTGCCAGAACCGAACAGCCCTGGAATGCACCATAATTCGACCATGAATCATTTCCCTCGATAGAAGTTACACTATCCGGAATCTTAACGGATTTCAGGCTTGTACAGCCGTAGAATGCGCCGTATCCGATTTTGGTAATTCCCTCATTGAGTGTCAGGCTGGAAAGGCTTGTGCATCCGTTGAAAGACCAGATGCCGATTGTCGAAACATCACCGATAACCAGTGTTTTCAGTCCGGTACAGCCGGCGAAAGCACTTTCCCCTGTAGAAGAAACACTATCCGGAATTGTAACAGCAGTCAGTGCCTGACAGTTTTTAAAAGCTTCCTGATTAATATTCACAACCGTATCCGGAACTGTGAAATTGGTCAAAGAAGTACAGCCAGAGAAAGCTCCCCTGTCGATAGTCGTCAGATTATTGCCCAAATCCAGAGTTTTCAGAGAAGTACACCCTGCAAAAGCTTCCCGGCCGATAGTATTCATACCGTTTCCGATAGTCACATCTGTCAGACGGGTACAGCCCTGAAATGCACCATAATTCGACCATGAACTGTTGCCTTCGATAGAAGTTACAGAATCCGGAATCGTCAAAGATTTCAGACTGGTGCAGTTATGAAATGCACCATAGCTGATTTTGGTAATCCCCTCACTGAGATTCAGTGTCGTGATGCCAGAGCATTCATTGAATGCCCAAATACCAATAACTGCCGAACTGCCGATAGAAACAGTTTTCAGTCCGGTACAGCCGGAAAAGGCACTTTCACCAATTTCAGCCACTTCATCCGGAATTGTGAGAGAAGTCATGCGCTCACAGCCTTTGAAAGCTTCGATTCCGATAGAAGTCACACTTTCCGGAAGAATAACATCATTCAGGGCAGTACAGCCGGAAAAAGCACTTTTCTTGATAGTTTTGACAGCATTTCCAAGCGTTACGGTTTTAAGGCTGGTACAGCCGGCAAATGCGGAACGTCCGATAGTAGCTGTGCCATTGCCGACAGTGACTTCTGTCAGGCTGGTGCAGTACTGAAATGCACCATAATCCGACCAGGAGTCATTACCGTCAACAGATGTCACACTGTCCGGAATGCTGAGTGTTTTCAGGCTGGTGCATTTCTGAAATGCGCCGTATCCGATTTCGGAAATGCCTTCATTCAGAGTCAGGCTTGTAAGTCCTGTACAGCCGTTGAATGCCCATGGCTGAATTTTAACTAAACCATTGATTTCAGCGGATTTCAGACCGATACAGCCGGAAAATGCACTTTCACCGATTTCAGTCATGGTATCCGGAATTGTGACAGATGTCAGACTTTCGCAAGACTTGAAAGCAGATTCGCCGATAACGGTCACTCCAGACGGCAGAACAAAATCTTTCAGGGCAGTACAGCCGGAAAAAGCTTCTTTCTTGATAGTTTTCAATCCGCTTCCGAATGTAACATTCTTCAGCGCAGTACAGCCTGCAAATGCAGAACGTCCGATAGTTTCCACACTGTTTCCGACAGTCACATCTGTCAGGCTTGTGCATCCGTAGAATGCGCCGTAATTCGACCAGGAATCATTACCGCCGATATACGTTACACTATCCGGAATGATGACAGATTTCAGGCTGGTGCATCCGGAAAATGCCTGTGCTTCGATAGTTGTTACCGGAAGGCCTTCAATTTCGGAAGGAATCGCCACTTCACCGCTGACGGAAGCATCTGCTTTATAGATAGTTACATAACCCTCTGTATCATAAAGCCGATAAGTTAAACTTTCATAAGTACCCTCTGTATAGCTTGCCGCACTGACCGTGAGCGAAACTTCTGAAAGAACAGATTCCGGCAGAACTGCCGCACCAGTCATCAGCAGACAAAATGCCGACAGAACTGCAAGTGTTTTTCTCAATTTCATAATAAATATTCTCCCTTTCATGAATTAAAATCTCTGGTTTTATTATAACACATTTCTGGAAATATGCAAGAAAAATAATAAAATTTCTTCCAGAATTCTGCATTATTCACAAAAATTTCTTATCTTCCCAGATAAGTTTCTATACTCTCCGAACCGCCAGCCCCGACATAGGCAGTATACCCCAGAAGCAAAGTAGCGTCATAAGAATTGACATTTCCATCTTGATTCAAATCCGAAAAACTTCTCTGCATTCTGGTGAGCACACCTGTTCCCCCCGCGCCGATACTGGCAGAATCCGACAGAATCAGAGAAGCATCTTCAGAATTGATAACATCATCTCTGTTGATATTTCCATTTGTATACATGGGGCTCAATCCGATACCATCTGTAAAAAGCTGTACCCAATAATAAGTACCGCTGTTGTAAGCCACTCCCACCCCCATAGCATGATAATTATCATTTAAGATATTGGCACGATGGCCAGAAGAATTCATCCAGCCATTCATGACATCCGCTTCGGTCGAATAGCCGTAGGCAATATTCTCCCCGACATACATATAAGTTGCACCAACCTCATAAACAACTTTATATCCGGAAGTACCATCCGGGCGGGTATGCGAAAAATTAGAAACAATCTCCTTTGCACGGATATCTGCCGCCTGATTCAGCAATGCCGATTCGTACAGAATTTCTTTTCCCTGTACGGCGCGCTGTTCATTCACAAGCATGATAACTTCATCTTTTTTATCCTGATACTCCTCTGCATTGACAGAAGAAATCATAACACCGGAAAGCAGAACTGTACTTGAGAGCAATGCCGAAACTATCTGTTTGATTTTCATAAAAAGCCCCCCTGACTTGATAATTTACGATATACTGAAATATTCATAAATTGTTTTCTCACCGCCTGCACCGACATAAGCGGCATACTGGAGAATCATAGAAGCATCAGCGGAATTGTCTGTTCCATCACGGCTGACATCAGCGCGTTTCTCCTGGTCATCGCTAAAGAAGCCCCAGCCATATGCGCCTTTTGTTGCAGCATTTTTGAGAATCTGGGAAGCATCAAGCGCATTGACTTCATTGTTATAATCGACATCACCAAGTCCCTGAACAACCGTTTGTATCGGTTCGGAAGTTGTTGTTTCCGGAGTGGTCTGAGTTGTCGTTGTGGTTGTCGTTTCCGGAGTAGTCTGAGCTGTTGTTGTGGTTGTCGTTTCCGGAGTGGTCTGAGTTGTCGTTGTGGTTGTCGTTTCCGGAGTAGTCTGAGTTGTTGTTGTGGTTGTCGTTTCCGGAGTAGTCTGAGTTGTTGTTGTGGTTGTTGTTTCCGGAGTAGTCTGAGTTGTTGTTGTGGTTGTTGTTTCCGGAGTGGTCTGTGTTGTAGTTGTTGATGTTGTTTCCGGAGTGGTCTGTGTTGTAGTTGTTGATGTCGTTGCCGGAGTGGTCTGTGTTGTAGTTGTTGATGTTGTTTCCGGAGTTGTCTGCGTTGTGGTTGTTGATGTCGTTTCCGGAGTTGTAGTAGTAGTCGTAGTCGTGGTTGTTTCTGTAGTGGTAGTAGTGGTAGTAGTGGTTGTCGTTGTTGTAGTTGTTGTCGTTGTAGTAGTTGTTGTCGTTGTAGTTGTCGTTTCTGTCGTCTCTGTTGAAATAGATTCGCCGGTAGCATCCACAAATATAGCATCCCAGTAAAGCACACCATCTTTTTCTGCAACGCCTACACCTATGAAGTGACTGCTCGAATCCATAATTCTAGGTCTTTCGGTTGCGGATTTTAACCAGCGAGCCATCAGTTCATCTGCCGTGTTGTCACCGTATCCGATATTCTCGGCAGCCATTGTAAACTGTGCGCCAACTTCCAGCAGAACCATCAGGCCATAATCTCCATTCGGACGGAGATAAGAAAAGTTTGTTGTCAGTTCCTTTGCGCGTGTAACTGCCGCCTGCGTGACTTTCGGCGATTTGGTAAGCGGTGAAAGTCCTTGTTCTGCACGAGCCTGATTTATCAAGTTGATGAGTTCATCAGCCTCTGTTTCATAGGCAGCACTGACTGTTATCGGCGCGGAAAACGGCTCGGTATTACGGACAGCATTTGCCGATATGCCCGAAAGCAGTACCCCTGCCGAAAGCAGTACTGCTAAACTTTTTGTAATCTTCATAAAAAAATCCTCCTTGTATTTCAGATATAACATCCTGATTTTATCATAGCAGATAATTTCTAAAAAGACAAGTGTTTTTTGATAATTTCTGAAAAAATCTGCTGTCTGCACAAAAGAAGTTTGGATAGTTATACTATTTCTTACAAAAAAATTTGTACGGACAGGGTATTGACAAAATCAGAATTCTATGTCAAAATAGAAGTAATTTCAAAACAGGAGAGTTTTCATTATGAAGAAGATAAATATCATGGGTTTTACACTGGCACAGACGGCGGTACTCGCACCAATGGCCGGAGTAGCAGATACTTCTTATCGGCAGTTATGCGCCGAAATGGGCGCGGTGATGACCGTCAGTGAAATGATTTCCGCAAAAGGTCTCTGCTATGACAGCAAGGGAAGCGCGGAACTCTGCCGGATTTCTGATGCTGAACGGCCTATGGGTCTGCAACTGTTCGGCAGTGAGCCGGAATTTATCGCAAAAGCTGTAAATCTCATTCAGGAATATCAGCCGGACTGGATTGATTTGAATATGGGCTGTCCCGTTCCGAAAGTTGTTAATACCGGCGCAGGTTCGGCATTGATGAAAACACCTGAACTCGCTGAAAAATGCATTCAGAGTGCTGTGAAAGAATCTTCCGTTCCGGTAACGGTCAAGATGCGTATCGGCTGGGATGCAGAACATATCAATGCTGTAGAATTCGCGCAGATGTGCGAATCTGCCGGGGCATCGGCATTAACAGTTCACGGCCGGACAAAACAGCAGTTATATTCCGGAAATGCGGACTGGTCAGTTATCAGGCAAGTTAAACAAGCTGTAAAGATTCCGGTTATCGGAAACGGGGACATTAAAAATGCTTCTGACTGTCAGAGGATGTATCAGGAAACTGGTGTGGATTTAGTAGCTGTCGGCCGGGCAACTTACGGAAATCCGTGGATTTTTAAAGAAATCACGGCATTTTTTGAGAATCGGGAATATATTCCGCCGACTCCGGAAGAACGAATGCAGATGATGCTCAGGCATATCCGCATGATACTGGCACACAGTCAGAAACCGTCTCATTTAGCCATTCGGGAAGCAAGAAAACATGCTTCATGGTATCTGACGGGCATGAAGAATGCAGCATCTTTCCGGGCAAGATGCTATCAATTGAATTCTTATGAAGATGCGCAGAAAATGGCAGAAGATTTCCTGAAAGTCAATCTGTAAAGTATATCAGGAGAACGAAACATGAACAGAAAATGTCTTATGATACATCGGATATTATTATTCATCAGTATTCTGATACTGATGACAAGCCTTGTATTCTATCTGATAAAATGGAACAGCTTTCCGGAAGAAATCGGCGTACATTTTGGCGCAGACGGCCAGTATGATGTTATCGCTTCCAGATTTTACGGATTCTATCCGCATATTGTAGGTGGGATTCTTATCGCCGGATTTGCATTCACTAATTTTCTGATTCGCCGAAAAAGCACCGGACTGCATCTCAGTGAGGCAGGCGAACAGCATTTCAAAACGGAATTATGCCTGACACTGGATTGTCTTTCTGTTCTGCTGAGTCTGTTTTTCGCCAACTGGTCAAGATGCGTTTCGTTGCAGATTCCTTTGAATATCAACTTTATGGGAAATCTGGAGCTTGTCATGATGACAGCCGTGACAGCAGGCATTATTTCAGAAGTTATCACCTGCCGGAAACACAAGATACAGCAGGAACATGCTAAAAATTCCAAAACAGCGCATTCTGTCTGCCGTCTGATCGCATGGCTTCTGACCTTCGGAAGCGCAGGAATTCTTGCTGTCGCATGGGAACGCTTTCCCGGTGATGAGGAACTTTATTTCAATCCGGAGTATTACGGACTGGCTTATTTTTCAAATCTGGATACTTTTCTTGACAAGCGGTTTTTATTAATTCCTCATGTTCTGATTTTTATTCTGCTGACAGTTCTGGAAATCATATCTGTAAAAGCCGTGAAATCAAACAAAAACGCACTTGTTTCTTTAACTGACAGGCTGAAACTGACAGGCAGTCTTTTCTTTTTCTGGTGGAATCTGGTACTTATGTCAGAAATGAGTATTGGTATTTTTTCAGTCGCTCTGTTTGTCTGTCTGTATGTGCTGTTTTTTACCATTTATCTGAAAAGAAAAAAATCAGAATCTGCTGTCTGAAAAACTGTATTTTTTGCCCCTTTCCGGTTATACTGATTCCAGAAAGGGGTTTTGTACATGACAATTGTCCTGATACGTTCATTGATTTTATATCTGATTGTGTCATTTTCTATCCGGCTCATGGGAAAGCGTCAGCTCGGAGAGCTACAGCCTTCGGAACTTGTTGTCACAATCCTGATTTCCAATATTGCCACGCTTGCCCTTGAAGATATTGAAATTCCGCTTCTGCATGGCGTGCTTCCGATTCTCGCGCTGGTCTGCTATGAAGTACTTGCTTCCTGGATTTCGCTCAAATCGATTAGATTCCGGAGATGGATTTCAGGCAGTCCGAAAATCATCATACAGAACGGCATTATCGACCAGGAAATGTTAAAAACTCTGCGTTTTTCCGTGGATGACCTGATGACTGCCCTCCGTATGAGTGGTGTGTTTTTTATCGAAGAAGTACAGTTTGCGGTTGTCGAAACAAACGGCAGTGTTTCAGTTTATCAGAAGTCAGCCTATCAGCCGTCTGAAAAACAGGATATGAATGCTGTTCAGCCGTGCTGTGACCCTCCGCAGACAATTGTTGCAGACGGCAAGCTTCGGGAAAAAACGCTTTCTGAAATCGGTCTTGACAAACAGTGGCTTGAAACTGTTCTGCATCGGGAAAAAATCAGCATCAAAGATATTTTTCTGCTGACAGCAGATAAATCTTCAAAGTATCAAATTATTCCCAAAGGAGTGACTGCTTCATGAACCGCTGTAAAGTCAGTATCTGGATTCTGCTGGGTTTGATTCTGTTATGCATGTTTTCGATTGCAGAATTGCAGATACAATGCCGGGAAGCTCTTGCACTTGTGGCAGAAATTGAATCTGCTGTTGATGAAAACAATACAGAACAGGCACTTCTCGCTTTCGACAATCTCGAACAGGACTGGAAACATTATCATGACATCAACGGCGTTTTTGTCAACGGAAGTGAACTGGACTCTATCCGGGAAATCATGTCCGGCCTGAAACCGCTTCTTGAGGATGAACACCCTGAAGTCCGCGCTGAACTTCAGAAAATGAAACATCTGATTCTTTCCGTCTATGAAGAAGAACTCCCCGAAATCTGGCATATTCTGTAACAGGAAAGCTCCCTGATTTTCGTCAGGGAGCTTTCTGGTTATGCATAAACAGGCTCGGCCTCAAAATCCAGTTCCGGAATTTCCGTGTGAATTTTGCCTTCCAGCATGTGAATGACATGTTCCAGCGAATACAGATGCCAGATTTCACTTGCGGCACAACATTTATCAGCAATCGTGATGATATAGCTTTCTTTATATTTCGGGAACGGAAAACTCAGCGGAAACATGTGTTTGCGGATAATATCACGTTCAATTTTATTCAGGCTGAATTCTTTTTCGGCATTCTTAAGAGCCACTATCGGATGACGGAATGTATGAAACTTGCAGGCTGTTTCCTTATCATGCCAGTCATACAGAAAGAAATCATGAAGCAGACACCCCCGGACAAGACTTTTCTTATCTATCTTTTTAATATGTAATACTTTGGCAATTCTCAATGCCATGTATGCCACACAGATAGAATGTGTAAAACAGTCTGTATTCCCGTGCTGCATAAAATTCCGTTCCGACTGCATATTTGGTGAACGGAGAATATCTTCACCATATTGCAGAACCTGCTCGGCAAGTGATTTGTCAGCTTTGATATACCACATATCCCCCATATCCTTTCTTTTTGGATTTCAGATTTATTTTTCTGTACTGTATATTATACATCAGCAGATAGAATTTGTCAAGCCTGTAAGCAGAAGAAACACTCTGACAGGGTTCTGTCAGAGTGTAACTGTTTCTTTAGGTTCTGAAAGTTCGGGTTCTTCTTCGGGAAGTGCTTCGATTTCTTCGGAAAGCACTTCTTTTTCCTGACGGATTTTCTGAAGCCACGGCAGAAATTTTTCGCCGTAGAGCATATCCACAACGGCAATGACCGGAATTGCAAGGAGAATTCCCAGAATGCCGAACATTTTTCCGCCCAGAATAATCGAAACCAATGTCAGCACGGGAGACAAGCCCAGCGAATTACTGAACAGCTTTGGCTTGATGACGTAGCCATCCATCGCTTGCAGAATCACAGTGAAAATCAGGAAATACAGCGCATGAACCGGATTTGTCAGAAGCAGAAGCACTCCGCCGATTGCTCCTCCGATAAGAGGGCCGAATGTCGGCAGAAGATTTGTCATACCGACTATCAGCGAAATCAGAGTGATATTCTGCATTCCGAAAATTGTCATAAACAAAGCGTTCGCAATGCCGATAATACAGGCATCCAGCAGACTGCATCCGATATACTGAATAAAAATAGCATGGCACTTGCTCCAGAATTTATTCTCAGATTCTATTTTACTTTCAGAAATCAGGGCATTTCTCAGGCGGTCAAAAGCTCTGCGCAGATTTTTCTTGGCCATCAGGAAATACACCGCAATCACAAAGCCAATGATGATATTAAACAGAGAAGACCCAATATCTCCTATTTTGCCCATGACGGAAGTAAGTGTATTTTTCAGTCCGCCGAATACCGTACCAATAAACTGGTCAATATATTCTGAAATCTGGGGCAGTTCGATATTCAGTCCGGATAAAATCTGTATCTGGTCTGTACTGGTCAAATTCTTAATCAGTTTTTCTACATTCTTATAATAAGTATTATAGTTATTGATGATTCCTGTAATACTGTTGGTAATGGCTGGCACAACCATCAGCACCAGCAACGTCAGCAGAACAATCACACACCCGACAGAAAGAATTACCGAACAGGCATGACGGCTTTCTTCTTTCTTTACTTTCTTGAAAATAGTTTTTTGAAAATAATTCGACACAGGATTCATCAGATAAGAGAAAATACAGCCTATCACCACAGGAGAAAATACCGACCAGAGCGAGCCGAGCCATCCGAAAAAAATTCCGATATGCGAAAGTGCCATATATAACACAACAGCAGAACAGGTTGCAATGCTGTAAGCTGCCCATTTCTGCTTGGCAAACTCTTTGAATTTCATAAAATCCCCCTTCTTGATTTATTTCCAGATGTATTATAGCACAGAAATTTCATTCTGTCAAGAACTACAATAAAAATAAACTGCTCCGGCCGGAAATCCGGCCGAAGCAGTGAACATTGCAATTCGGATTAATACATACCGCCTGCGGGCATCGGAGGTGCTGCCGGTTCGGGTTCTTTGATGTCAGCTACCAGAGATTCTGTTGTCAGAACCATGGAAGCAACGGAAGCCGCATTCTGGAGCGCACTTCTTGTTACCTTAGTCGGGTCAACGATTCCGGCAGGAATCATATCAACATAAGTTTCGTTGTAAGCATCGAAACCGTAGCCGACTTTATCTGCATTGATAATCTTATCAATGATGACACTGCCTTCCAGGCCGGCATTGAGAGCAATCTGACGAAGCGGAGCTTCTAAAGCCTTGCCGATAATCTGTGCGCCGGTCTTTTCGTCGCCTTCGAGTGTATCAATCAGAACGTTGACAGCCGGAATGGCATTAATCAAAGCTGTACCGCCGCCTGCTACAATACCTTCTTCAACAGCGGCCTTTGTTGCAGCGAGGGCGTCTTCAATTCTGAGTTTCTTTTCTTTCATTTCGATTTCGGTAGCTGCGCCGACTTTAATGACTGCTACACCGCCGGAAAGTTTAGCCAGTCTTTCCTGAAGCTTTTCTTTATCGAAATCGGAAGTTGTGGTTTCAATCTGTGCTTTAATCTGAGCCACTCTGTCCTTGATAGCAGAGGAATCGCCAGAACCGCCGACAATGATAGTATTTTCCTTCTGGATAACAATCTGACGTGCACGGCCGAGCTGGGAAATCTGAGTATCTTTCAGTTCCAGACCGAGTTCTTCTGTGATAACTTCTGCACCTGTGAGGATAGCAATATCTTTGAGCATTTCCTTTCTTCTGTCACCAAAGCCCGGAGCTTTGACAGCAGCGCATTTAAAGACACCTCTGAGGTTATTCAGAATGATAGTAGTCAGTGCTTCGCCTTCGATATCTTCTGCAATGATAACGAGCTTCTTGCCGGACTGCACGAGCTGTTCCAGCAGGGGGAGGATTTCCTGAATATTGCTGATTTTCTTATCTGTAATCAGGACAAACGGGTCATCATAGACAGCTTCCATCTTTTCAGTATCTGTTACCATATAGGGGGAAATATAACCTCTGTCGAACTGCATGCCTTCTACAACTTCGGAATAAGTTTCAGCAGTCTTGCTTTCTTCGATAGTGATAACACCGTCAGAAGTCACTTTTTCCATAGCTTCTGCAATAAGTTTGCCGACGCTTTCATCAGCAGAAGAAACTGTGCCGACTCTTGCAATATCTTCAGAGCCTTCTACGGGCTTGGAATTCTTCTTGATAGTATCCACAGCAGTATCTACAGCCTTAGCGATACCCTTTTTTAAAATCATGGGGTTTGCACCGGCAGCGATATTCTTCATGCCTTCGTTGATGATAGCCTGAGCGAGCAGGGTAGCAGTTGTTGTGCCGTCGCCGGCAGCATCATTTGTCTTGGTAGCGACTTCCTTGACGAGCTGTGCGCCCATGTTCTCGAAAGCGTCTTCCAGTTCAATATCTTTTGCGATAGTCACGCCGTCATTTGTGATGAGGGGTGCGCCGAATTTCTTGTCGAGCACTACATTTCTGCCTTTCGGGCCTAATGTAATCTTGACAGTATCTGCCAGTTTGTCGATACCAGCCTGTAAAGCTTTTCTGGCATCTTCGCCGTATTTAATATCTTTAGCCATGATAAATCTCTCCTATCTGAAATAAAAATAAATTATTCTACGATTGCAAGAATATCGTCCTGTCTGAGGATAGTATATTCTTCGCCGTCGACCTTGACTTCTGTACCGGAGTACTTGCTTGTCAGAACTTTATCGCCAACCTTTACGGTCATAGGGACGAGTTTTCCGTTTTCGTCATATTTGCCTTCGCCGACTGCGACAATTTCAGCGACCTGAGGTTTTTCTTTTGCAGAGCCGGCCAGAATGATACCGCTCTTGGTAGTTTCTTCAGCTTCGGTCATCTTAATGACAACTCTGTCTGCTAATGGTTTAATTGTCATAATAAATTCCTCCTACAAAAAATTCTGTTTGCAGTTTTTAGCACTCTCTTTCGTTGAGTGCTAATTCTATTTTACCAGCTTTATCAGAAAAATCAAGTGTATTTTGAAAATTTTTCTAAAATTTGTTGCTATGCATAAAAATGTTGATAATTTTAATAAAAATATAACAAATTTTACGGAAACTGAAAATTCATGTGCTTGCTTAATTTACCGTTTATTCATCATTTATTCACATAATATTCATATAATCCATGAACAAATCATGTATAATTATTATGAGGGATTTTAAATTTTTTTGAATTTCTTAATTTTTATCAAAAAAGGAGTGCTCGCTTTATGGCTCTAGAAAAAGTATTAGTCGTAGATGACGACCAGAATATCTGTGACCTGCTGAGAATGTATCTCGAAAAGGAAGGCTACAGTGTCATTATCTCAAATGACGGCAAGGAAGCCGTCGTCAAATTCAATGCATTAAACCCCGATATTGTTCTTCTGGATGTCATGCTTCCTTCTATGGACGGCCGGGGGGTCTGCCGTGAAATCAGAAAAATCTCCAATGTACCGATTATCATGATTTCAGCCAAAAACGAAACATTTGATAAAGTCCTCGGTCTGGAACTCGGCGCAGATGACTATATCTCAAAGCCTTTTGATGCAAAGGAAGTTATCGCAAGAATCAAGGCTGTTGCAAGGCGCATGGGCACGAACAATGCCGAACCTGAAACCAAAGAAGTCCGCTATGACAAACTGGTTGTCAATATGACACGCTATGAACTGCGCGTCAATGACAAAGTGCTTGATACCCCTCCGAAAGAACTGGAGCTGTTATTCTATCTGGCATCCAACCCCAACCATGTCTACACCCGTGACCAGCTTCTTGATGAAGTATGGGGCTTTGAATACTACGGCGATTCCAGAACCATTGACGTGCATATCAAGAGACTGCGCGAAAAGCTCGCCGACGTGTCTCCGCACTGGGCTTTGAAAACCGTCTGGGGCGTTGGCTATAAATTTGAAGCTGATGAAGAATCCTGAATCCCGGAACAGTTATGAAATTATTCAGCAATCAGAAAAACAGCGCGATTTCCCAGGGCTACCTGAAACTGTCCGGCGGTCTGCTTCTGCTTGGCATTCTGCTGACGGGCGTTATCATGATATGCAGTGCTGTGGCTTCTTACCGGGATACGATTGAAACGGCAATCCGGCAGAACTGTGAAGCATTGGTATCCAACATCAAAGAAGTCTACACTTCGCCGGATGATATGCCCAGCGTTGAAATTCTTAAGCTTGTCCGCACAGCCGAAATCGAATACGGCTACGATATGTTTCTTTATGACGAATCCGGAAAAGAAATCTATCCCGGCCAGAGCAGTGAAACCAATATTCTGACCCCTGCGGTGCGGTCTTATCTGTCCAAAGATGATTTTATTCAGATTGGCTATTATACATCTGATGCATCAGAAGCACAGATATGCTGTGCTGTGCGCTTCTACATGGAAGACAAAGAAGAAAATGTCTCCCAGTATTATCTGGCCTCTGTCAGCAATGCCGGAATGGTGCAGGAATACAGCATGATGCTGACAAGAAACCTGATTCTCTGTCTGCTGATTGTCACTTTGCTGTTTATGGCAATTTTCCATATCGGCGCAAGCAAACTGGATGACCAGCTTGATGAAATCACAAAAGTGGCGAATCAGTATGCCGAAGGTGAATTCTCCAACCGTGTCAGCCTTCCGGAACAGGCCAATCTGTATCCTCTTGGCTGTACCCTCAACCGGATGGCCGAATTTATCGAACAGAACGAAACTACCAGAAGAAATTTCGTGGCCAACGTTTCCCACGAACTCCGCACCCCTATGACAACTATTGCCGGATTTGCAGACGGCATCCTTGACGGTACAATTCCGCCGGAACAGCATAAAAAATATCTGAAAATCATCACAGAAGAAATTCACCGTCTGAAAACGCTTGTGCAGTCCATGCTGAACCTGACCAAATTCGAGGCCGGTGAAATGCAGATTCACCTTGCTGAAACAGATATTGCCAAACTGCTGATTCGTACTGTCCTGATGTTTGAAAAGCGCATCAATGACAAGCATGTAGATGTCGAAGGGCTGGAAGATGTCTCTCTTATGCTCCATGCGGATGAAGACCTGATGTTTCAGGTATTATACAATCTGATTGAAAATGCTGTCAAATTCGTCAACGAAGGCGGTATTATCAGTTTCCAGCTCTATACAGAAGACAAAACTGCACATATCTGCATCAAGAACACCGGCGAAGGCCTTGCTGACGATGAACTGCCCCGGATTTTCGACAGATTCTATAAAACCGACACTTCCCGCAGTCAGGACAGAACAGGGCTTGGTCTCGGTCTGTCCATTTCCCGGAAAATCGTACATCTGCATCAGGGACATATCATTGTCAAGAGCGTAAAGGGCGAATATACTTCTTTTGAAGTCCAGATACCTGTAGAACTCAACAATTAACACCAAGGTGATTTTATGGAAGAAAACAATCTGCATCCTGAAAAGCCGTCTGTTCCGGAAACCTCCTCTCCGCCTGTGCCGGAACAGACACCAGCTTCTGAAACTCCCGAAATTCCGGACATACCGGAAGCACCGGATATTCCCCCGATACCGGAAGCACCGAAGATTCCGTCTTTTTCACAGCCGTTTCCGCAGAGACAGAACTATCCCCCTCCTCCGGCATATCCGCCGAATTACGGCTATCCGTCGCAGCAGCAGATACCTCCGCCGTCATATTACGGCAATTATCAGACCCCGAATTATTACCAGCAGCAGCCTTATCAGTATTATCCCTATTCTCCGAACTATATGCCTCCGCCGCCGCAGAAAGCCGCACCCGTGACCCCTCCGGCCGAACCCATTCCCATGAACCGGAAAATTCTTGTCATGTGCTGTGTGCTTGCGGCTATGATTTTTCTGCTATGTCTGTACTGTATTATCTCGGATGTCATGCACGGCGCATTGAATCAGGACACTGTCTCCAATACAGTGATTCTTCAGACACAGGAAAAGCCTGAACTGAATCCGGAAGATGAAAATGTCACTTCTGATGGCGAATACACTGTCCGGGGCGTGGCCGAACTTGTCAAGCCTTCTATCGTAGAAGTCTATGTCTATGACCAGAATCACAATCTTGCCGGAACAGGTTCAGGCATTATTATTTCAGAAGACGGCTATATCATCACGAATGCGCATGTTGTGCAGGGCAGTGATTATTCTGTGTCGCTGGATGATGAAAGCGAATATTCCGCACAGCTTATCGGCAGTGACAACAAGACAGATTTAGCGGTACTGAAAATCAATGCCAGTCATCTGACCCCTGCGGTGCTTGGTGATTCTGATGAAACTTATGTTGGGGAAACGGTAGTTGCTATCGGCAATCCAGCCGGACTTGCAAACACAGTTACAAAAGGCATTGTATCTGCGATTAACAGGCAAATCCGCTCACAGAGCAGCAGTTTCCGGATGGAATGCATCCAGACGGATGCTGCCATCAGTCCCGGAAACTCCGGCGGTGCGCTGGTCAACATGTACGGGCAGGTTATCGGCATTACTTCCTCGAAGTATGCTTCCCAGTATGAAGGCACTTATGAGGGGCTTGGTTTTGCCATCAGCATGAATCAGGCACTTCCCATTGTGCAGGATTTAATTGAAAATGGCTATGTTTCCGGACGTTTCCGCATTGGCATTGTATTCATGCCTACCAGCAATGAATATGCTGCACAGCAGTTTCAGGAAACTTTTGGCGAAGCACTTCCTTCTGAACTTGATAACTGTATCTGGGTAACGGAAATCAGTCCTGACTGCGATATTGCAAATACAGATATTCAGGCGAATGATTTCATTTTGAGCTTCAATGGTCAGGATGTTTCGGATTATGACAGTGTACTTGAAGTACTTGACGGCTGTCAGGGCGGTGATACTGTCACAGCGCACTGTGCCCGGTATGAAAAAGGCCATATTGTCTATTATGACATCAGCTTCAAACTTGAAAAAGATACTTCCGGAAATTATTAATCTTTTTTATTTCAATCCCTGTGTTTCCGCACAGGGATTGTTGTTTTCTACAAAAAATTATATATTTTTTATGAAATATTTTCCGTTTTTATTGACTTTTCTTTGAAAAAGCAGTATAATAAAACTATCAAGCCATAAGCAGATGCGGCTGAATGTTTATGGCATTCCAAATCAAGATAGGGGGATACTGCCATGCCGCTGGTGCACGATTATGCAAAATAATAAAAATCTCATACTTTGGGTAGAATTACTCTTTGCCCTGCTTTCTCTCTGGGTGCTCCTGATGGTCCCGTCTTATCCAGAATATGTTATGGCTGTTCTGCGTATCTATATCCTGAGTATGATTGTCCTGACAGTTTCGCTTGTGCTTGTTGTCAGACGCTACCAGAGCCAGCACAGCTCTGTGGATATGAACCGTATCTTCGATATGGTAGACCGGATTGAAGAACCTGCTTTTATCTGGGCTTCTGATTTGTCCATGATGTACGGCAATCATGCTATGAATGAACTGCTCAACATTCCGGAAGATGATACCGGAAGCCATGCACTGGAACTGAACCGCTTTTTTCATGATATCGGAATTAGTCCCAAAGAGGCTGCCGAAATTATGAGCAGCCGGACATATCCGACAGGCATTCAGACTTCACCGGATAAAAAACGCTATATCAGTTGGTCTACTTCCCTGATGATGCAGAATAAAGTCACTTCTCTGTATTTTTCCGTTGGCTTTGAAACGACCCAGCTTGAAGAAGCCAAGCAGTCTCTCAGCGAAAAAACAGAAACCCTTGCTGTTTCTGAAAATCGCTATGCCCTTTCTATGAAGCTTTCCGGTGTGGGTTTCCTGCTCTGCGAGACGATTCACAACGGCTGTTATGATGAATACTATGTCTCCAAAGAAGCACAGGAATTTCTCGGCATTGAGAAAGACCATATTTCATTTCATGAATTCCGCAAAAAAATTTACGTCGCTGACAGATATAAATTTGATAATTATATCCACGAGCTGGAACATCCCGACCCCAGTCAGGAACCTGTTCCCCGTGTTATGGAACTGCGCATTCATCCCGAAATGAGCAAGCCTTTCACATGGTATGCCTATCACTATCATGCGAATCTGTTCGATAAGAGCGGTATCCCGATTGTGGGCGGTGCGCTTGTTAATATTGCAGAAGAAAAAGAAAAAGATGCCCAGCTTGAAAAACTCGCCTATCAGGACGAAATCACAGAAATCTCCAATCGCAAGAAGCTTATCGAATACGGTACAGAATGCTATACTGCCTATGAAAAAGAACATAAACCCTATTGGGTCATGGTTCTGGATATTGACCGTTTTCATCTTATCAATGACTCCTGCGGTTATGAAAGCGGAAACAAGCTTCTTCGGGAATTTGCTTCCATCCTGTCCAAATATCAGGACCAGGGCAAACAGGACAAGCCCGGACTGGCCGCCCGTCTTGGTGCGGATAACTTCGCCCTCCTGATGCATGACTATGAAGACGATTCCCTTCCGGCGCACAAACTTGAATTAATCCGGAAAGACTTTGCAAGGCTGGAATCCGGTGAATTTGCTTCGCTTTCCCTGACTTGCTCCGCCGGTGTCGCCCACCTTCCCAGAGACGGCAAAAGCTTTGAAGAAGTCCTTGAACATGCCGAATTTGCCCTCACTATCAACAAGGGTGAACTTTCCTATATGATGGGCTATGATGCTGAAATGCATCAGGAAATTCTGCATCAGGGCGAAATGGAAAAATCTCTTTCTGATGCCATTGAAAATCATCATCTCCAGCTTTACTACCAGCCGAAATTTGACCTTCATACAGAGAAAATCATGGGTGCAGAAGCTCTTATCCGCTGGATAAAGCCCGACGGCACAATGATTTCTCCGAACGTCTTTATTCCGATTGCTGAAAAATCCGGCATGATTTCTGATATCAGCAATTTTGTACTTCAGGAAGCATGTCAGCAGACAGGCGACTGGCAGAGAGAAGGCCTTTCTCCTATTGTCATGTCCATCAATTTTGCTTCCGGTGATTTCTATCAGGCGAATGTCTGCGAAATTGTTCAGAACGAACTTGACAAAGCCGGACTGGAAGCAAAATATCTCGAACTGGAACTGACTGAACGTCTCGCCCTTGGTGACATTGACTATACTATCGACCAGATGAATGCGCTCCGTGCTATGGGCATTCTGCTGGCAATGGATGACTTCGGCACAGGCTATTCTTCTTTAAGCTATATTCAGAGACTGCCTTTGACTCTGCTGAAACTCGACCGTTCTTTCATCATTGAGATTGAAACGGATTCTGTAGCACAGGTTATTGTTTCGGCGGTTATCAAGATTGCCAAATCCATGAATATGGAAACTATCGCTGAAGGTGTCGAATATGAAAATCAGTCTAAAATCCTGAAAGATATGGGCTGTGACTATATTCAGGGCTATCTGTACGGAAAGCCCATGCCGGCGGAAGCTTTCCGGAAGCGTCTGCAAATCAACACTTACGGAAAGGAAGTGGATTAATTATGACAGAAAAAACATTAAAGCCTGCACCTGCCTACACACTCGGCGAGGAGATATTCAATTCTGTTTCACACGGTGTAGGGGCACTTCTGGCGATTGCCGGATGCATTATCCTGATAGTATTCTGCCATATGAACAGAGGCGTGATAGAAATTGTTTCGGCCTCAGTGTTCGGCGCATCCATGATTATTCTCTACACGATGTCAACGCTGTATCATGCGCTGACGAATCCGAAAGCAAAAAGAATTTTTCGAATTTTCGACCATGACACTATCTTCCTGCTGATTGCCGGAACGTATACGCCATATGCACTCTGCTGTATTAAACCGTTATGGCTGGGCATTACTATCTTATGCGCTATCTGGGCGGCTGCGGCGGTAGGAATTACGCTTTCTTCGATTAATCTTGAAAAATTCAGTAAATTTTCAACAGTCTGCTATGTCATCATGGGCTGGGCGATAGTATTTGCCATCAAGCCGTTATATGAACAGCTTCCGGCAATCAGCCTGATTATGCTGATTGTCGGCGGACTGATGTATTCCGGAGGGGTATATTTCTACAAGAAGAAATCAGTCAAATATTTTCATTCTATCTGGCATCTGTTTGTTCTCGCCGGAACGATAATGCACTTCTTCTCGGTGTTCTATGCAATTGCATTTTAAGTGCCGTGTCTGCGGAAGTACGAAACTGATAAAACCTGACAGTCGTTATCAGTGCTTTCAGGATTACACTTACTGTCAGGCAGAATGGATGGATATGACACATCCCCTCCCGGAACTGGAAACGAATATCTTCTGGAGAAGTGATGAAATTCCGCAAATCGGAGAAAAGAGATTTTTAAAAATCAGGCATCCGTTCTGCGGTGAAACCGGGAAAAATTTCAGAACGCTTTTTCAGCCCGCGCTGTCCTCGGTGAACGGTATCGGCGAACCGCCCGAAGAACTGGAACAATCCGCTGTCGTGACCTGTCAGCTTGATGAAATTCTTGAAAAAAATGATTTCTGCGCATGGGTTTCCGTCACAGTCCGGGAAGTCCTTCTGCTTTCGGAATTATATCGGCATTATCCAGAACAGGTCAGCCCCGATTTATTTGAAAAATTTCAGGAACGTGGTTCTGCTGTGCAGACGTATCCATTTTCATGGCAGAACTGGGATTATGATTCATGGACAATGCAGGGTGATGTTGGTGAATGGAAATTGTTTTTCACTGACCCAAACGGAAAAAAACATTTAATTCTCCTGTATTACTGGGGAAGCTGTGATGAAATACTCTATATCGGCAATATTATTAAATCTTAAAATAATAAATTTTTTAAATCAAGGAGGAAACTCAACATGAAAAAACGTATTGGCATTTTAACCAGCGGCGGCGACTGCCCCGGACTGAATGCGACTATCAGGGGCGTAGTCAAAGCCTGCTATGAACGCTTCGGAGAAGATAATGTCCAGATTGTCGGCATTTCCAACGGCTATTACGGACTGATTCACGGCCTTTGCAGAGATATGCAGCCTTCTGAATTTTCCGGCATTCTGACACAGGGCGGCACGATTCTCGGAACAAAGCGTCAGCCGTTCAAGATGATGACTGTCATCGGCGAAGACAACATCGACAAAGTCCAGAGTATGATTGATACCTACAAGAAACAAAAACTCGACTGTCTGCTGACTCTCGGCGGAAACGGCACACACAAGACCTCTCATCTGCTTTCAGAACACGGCCTGAATGTGATTGGACTTCCAAAAACGATTGATAATGACCTTTACGGTACAGATGTGACATTTGGTTTTCATACGGCTGTGGATATTGCCACAGATGCCCTTGACAGACTGCACACCACTGCTGCAAGCCATTCCCGAATTATCGTTTGTGAAATCATGGGCAACAAGGCCGGCTGGCTGACACTCTATGCAGGCATTGCAGGCGGTGCAGATATTATCCTGCTTCCCGAAATCCCTTATGATATTGATAAAGTTTGTGATGCCGTTGTCAAGCGCGCACAGAAAGGCAAGACCTTCTCGATTCTGGCCGTTGCCGAAGGTGTCAATAATACCGAAATTGCAAAGCTCAAAAAGAAAGAGCGAGAAAAATATCACGCTGAAAACGGCAACGACACAGCTCGTATCGCGGCACAGATTCAGTCAAGCACCGGAATCGAAGCCCGTGTCTGCGTACCCGGTCATATGCTTCGCGGAGGTTCGCCGAGTGCATATGACAGACTGCTTGCCACACAGTTTGGTGTTCATGCAGCAAAGCTCATTGCAGAAGAAAAATTCGGCCGTACTGTGGCTTATGTCAATGGACAGGTGACCTCCAATAAACTGGCTGACATTGCCGGAAAGAAAAAACTCGTCGAACCCAAGGGACAGGAAGTCCAAACTGCCCGTGACCTTGGCATTTCTTTCGGAGACTGACTTTTTAGAAGCAAGGCTTTCTGTATATCGTACAGAAAGTCTTGTTTTCCGTGATTTTGCGCTTGCATAGTTTTGTATATCTTCTACAAAAAAAACATATATTTTTAGCGTGAACATAGAATGAACAGATAGTTGACAAACTATAAAAAATGTGCTATACTTAAATAAGATTGTTAATCTGCGTTTATTTTTTGACTTGAGAGGAGCTATTTCTGTGGAAGAAAAAATTGTAGTTACTTATGACAGCGGTCTTGACGTAGACCCTGAAATTGTAAAGAAATATAATATCAAAAAACTCCCTGTTATCATCAAGCTGGGCGTGAATGAAACCCTTGATGACGGCAGTATTGCACCTGATGAAATTATTGAATATTTCAAGCAGGAAAATGACCTTGCCGTAACTGCACCCCCGACAGTGCAGGATATTTTCCGTTTTTTTACTAAATTTGCACATATGGGCTATACTGTCATTCATATTTCTACATCCTCAAAATTATCTTCATCGTTTGAATATGCAAAGTCTGCCGCTGAAAGCTTCAATAAAATTCACGTTATCGACAGCAAGGCATATTCTGTCGGCGGTATGCCGATTATTCTGAAAGCTGCTGAAATGGTTGAGGAAGGCCGTCGTTCTGAAGAAATTGTAGAACAATGCACAAATCTTGCCAACAGAATCAAAATGTATGTGCTGATTGGCAATGTAAAATATGTACACACCAGCGGACAGATTAGCTTCGGAAAGAACGCACTGCTTTCACTGCTCGGAAGAATTCCGTCTGTTTCAATAGAAGACGGTTATTTCTATGTCCAGAAAAATTATCCCAACAATCTGGAAAAAGCGGCTATTAAATTCGTAGATGATATTCTCAAAGATGCAAGAGGACTTGACAGAAGTCATTTCTATCTGGGGCACACCGGAATTTCTGATTCTATTCTGGAAGACTGCCGGAAGGAAGTCAATCAGGTATCTGATTTTGACAGCGTTACGACACTTCGCTGCGGATGCAGTACGACGACGCATTATGGTGACAGCGGTCTGCTTCTAGCATGGGTTGAAAAAGAAGCATAATCTTTTCCATAATTCAAATAAAAAGCTCGGCTGCTGCCGGGCTTTTTTTGTACATAAAACAGATTTTTCCGGCGAATTTTGCCGAACTGCTTGTATTTTTTTTTGAGTATAATAGAATTAAACATTCAACAGTTGCATATTGAAACTATACTCAGGCAAGAAAGCAGGGGATACCATGCATAGGAATCATTGGTGCTTTGCTGGTCATATTAATGCTGATTGATACCATCAGCGATATTGTTTCCAGCTTTTTTGGCTGAAAACGGAAATAAATTATATTTATATTAAAAGGAGTGAATCCACATGAAGGGTATATTGATTTTAATAATTATTGTTTTAATTTTGCTGATTATTTTAAAAATTCTTTCTTTTTTCCATTGATTACATATAAAAACTCCTCCCCGGTCAAAACGGAGAGGAGTTTTTTTGGCTTCAGGAAAATTTCGGTTCGCAGGTCAGGTTCACACCCAGCCGTTTGAAAATTCTTTCATCCACAGCAGAAAGAATTACCGTCGAATGCACTTCGCAGCCCCAGAGCTTTGAAATCTGTTCCATTGCCTTTGCAGCATTTTCATCCGTCGTTGCACAGATGGAAAGCGCAAGCAAAGTTTCATCCGTATGAAGACGCGGATTCTGATTCCCCAGATGATGCGTTTTCAGGTTCTGAATCGGCTCGATAACATGGGGCGACATCAGCAGAACTTTATCTTCCAGCCCGGCAAAATATTTCAGTGCATTGAGCAGAAGTGCGGAACAAGCACCCAGCAGTTCGGAAGTTCTTCCGGTGAGAATTGTACCGTCAGGCAGTTCCATTGCCGCTGCCGGTTCACCTGTCTGTTTTTCCTTTTCGAGTGCAGAGGCAACAACTTTTCTGTTTTCTGCACTGATTCCGGCCTGTTTCATGAGCAGTTCCAGCTTATAGACTTCTGCTTCTGTAGAAGTGCCTTTTTTTCGTCCGCATAATGCGGTATAATACCGGCGGATGATTTCTTCTTTTGCGGCTTTGCATACGGCTTCATTATCAATAATACAGTTCCCGGCCATATTCACGCCCATATCTGTAGGCGATTTGTAGGGCGATTCGCCAAGGATTCTGTCAAACATGGCATTCAGCACGGGGAAGATTTCAATATCGCGGTTATAATTGACTGTTGTTTTATTATAGGCTTCCAGATGGAACGGGTCAATCATGTTGACATCATTCAGGTCAGAAGTTGCCGCTTCATACGCAATATTCACCGGATGGCGGAGCGGAATGTTCCAGATAGGGAACGTTTCAAACTTTGCATACCCGGCATTGACTCCCCTCTTATGCTCGTGATAAATCTGAGAGAGGCAGGTAGCCATTTTTCCGCTTCCGGGGCCCGGTGCTGTGACAACGACCAGTTTTCTGGAAGTCTGGATATAATCATTCTTTCCGTAGCCCTCGTCGCTCATGATAAGTTCCAGATTTGACGGATACCCCTTGATAGAATAATGATGATACACATTCACGCCGAGTGCTTCCAGACGGCTCTGGAATGCATCTGCCGTGGGCTGATGTTCATATCTGGTGAGCACGACACTGCTTACATACAGGCCGATTTTGGTAAAAATATTGAATAATCTGATGACATCCACATCGTAAGTAATGCCCAAATCTCCGCGGACTTTATTTTTCTCGATATCGCCTGCATTGATGACAATGACAATTTCTGCTTCGTCTTTCAGTTGCAGGAGCATCTGCAATTTGCTGTCCGGCTTGAATCCGGGCAGTACCCGTGATGCATGATAATCATCAAACAGCTTTCCTCCGAATTCCAGATAGAGCTTATCGCCGAAATGTGCAATTCTTTCCCGGATATGCTCAGACTGCATTTTCAGATACTTGTCATTATCGAAACCAATTTTTCCTGAACTCATAATAGCAAAATCCCTTCTTAAAAAAATTCTCATCTTCTATCATATCATAAATTCAGACAAAATGCAAGAGGAAAGCTGAAAAAATCATTTTTTCTTTACTTCGAGGGATGCCCGGATAAAATCAGCAAACAATTTCTGCGGACGGTTCGGACGGGATTTGAATTCCGGATGGAACTGTACCCCGATAAACCACGGATGTTCGGGACGTTCTACAATTTCGACAAGTTTTTCATCAGGAGAGAGACCGGCAATTTTCAGACCGGCTTCTGTAAGCTGTTTGCGGTAGGCATTATTAAATTCCCATCTGTGGCGGTGACGTTCATAAATGAGTTCTTCGCTGTAGATTTGGGAAACTCTGGTATCTTTCACCAGCTTGCAGGGATACAGGCCAAGGCGCATAGTACCGCCTTTTTCGGTAATATCTTTCTGGTCGTCCATGATATCAATGACATTCTGTGTGCCGTCCGGGGTAAATTCTGAAGAATTTGCTTCTGTCAGGCCTGCCAGATGACGTGCCGTTTCGACTACCATCATCTGCATACCGAGACAGATGCCGAATACCGGAATCTGATTTTCACGTCCCCAGCGAATGGCTTCAATCATACCTTCGATACCTCTGTCACCGAAACCGCCCGGCACGATAATGCCGTCACAATCCGAAAGCATTTCATCAGCCGTATCAGGAGTGATTTTTTCAGAATCTATCCAGAGAATCTTTACTTTTGTATCATTCACGATTCCGCCGTGACGGAGTGCCTCTGCTACGGAAAGATAGGCATCCTGCAAGGCAACATATTTCCCGACCAGTCCGATTGTGACTTCCTGTTCTGCACGGTTCTGCCGTTCGGTCATAGAAATCCAGTCGGCCAAATCAGGCCCTCTGTTGATTAATCCCAGATGATAGCAGACTTCTTTGGCGAGACCTTCCTGTTCCAGCATAACAGGTACTTCATACAAGGAAGGTGCTGTCATATTCTGAATAATATCCGCTTTCCGGACGTTACAGAACAAGGCTATTTTTTCGGCGACATCCTGCGGAATCTGCTGTTCTGTCCGGCAGACGATAATATTCGGCTGAATGCCGATAGAAAGCAGTTCCTTGACAGAATGCTGTGTCGGCTTTGATTTCAGCTCATTCGAGCCGGATATGAACGGCAGAAGTGTCACGTGAATATACATAGCATTTTCCCGGCCGACTTCGCCGACAAACTGACGGATTGCTTCCAGAAACGGTGTACTTTCGATATCGCCGACTGTACCGCCGATTTCTGTAATGACAACATCAGCACCGCTGTTTTTTCCAGCCCGATAGATGCGCTCTTTAATTTCATTTGTGATATGCGGAATGACCTGCACTGTTCCACCGAGATAATCGCCCCGGCGTTCTTTATTCAGAACTGTCCAGTAAATCTTTCCGGTAGTGGCATTGTTATTCACAGAAAGATTTTCATCAATAAATCTTTCATAATGGCCTAAATCCAAATCAGTTTCACCGCCGTCTTCCGTCACGAACACTTCGCCGTGCTGATACGGGCTCATAGTTCCGGGGTCAACATTAATATATGGGTCAAGCTTCATGATGGTAACTTTATAGCCTCTTGCTTTCAGCAGTCTGCCGAGTGATGCCGCTGTAATCCCCTTTCCCAGTCCGGATACTACTCCTCCGGTGACAAATACATATTTCGTCTGATGTTCTTCCATAATTGAAAACCTCCGTAAATATAAATTTAAAATATCTATCAGAAAATAAAGCCCCACACAGACTGTATCCCTACAGACTGCATGAAGCTCCATTGCCCGATATTCAGCTAAAAATTATAATTTCACAGTATTCTGTTCCGGAATACCGCCGTTCATGTAGAAATTCTTCAGCAGAACAAGCGAACATCCTCCCAGAAAATCTGTTTTGCCCTCGACACTGCTGCAAACCAGCCGTTCTGCAATATCATCACTGGCAAATTCTTTAACATATCTTTTGAAACTTGCAAAGCCTTTTTCGCTCAGTTCAAAATGATGCAGTACCACTGTCTGTGCCTGAAAACAACAGACTAAATTATGCAGAAGCACACTCCAGTCCTGCATGATTTCGTTCACAACAGCTTCGCACCGGGTATCGCCGGAAGAAACCGCCTGATACATCTGTTCCAGTGTTACGCGCTCGATATAGCCGTCAGTGGCAGAATACAGAAACGGTGTCCGCTCTTTGCTGTAGACTTCGGCGATTCTTGCCTGCATTGCCTGTACCGAAAGCTGTGCCCTGACCGAACCTGCCGGATAGCTGTCCTGCTGTCTTCCGCCCGGCCTTACAATACAGCGTTCTGTCAGATAACTGTATGTCAGATAATCTTTTTCTGATTTTTCCGCTCTCAGCAAAGCAATATGAATATGGCTTCCCAGATGCAGATAGACATGATTTGCATTTGCCTGAAGACTGCCTCTTTGCAGGTCGGCATTTGCAAGTGCCTGTAACCAGACGGCATTTCCGCAGAATACCGGCGGTATCTGTGAAAAAGAAGCCAAGGCCTTTGTCAGTTCTGTGAAATCCAGAATTCCGTCTTTATAGAAAACGCGCATTCTGCCAATCATAATCGGCATGACACCTACGCCAAGACCTAAGACTTCTTTTTTCGTCAGACAGCTATTGCTCATCATATGTTCTGATGATGTGACAATAAACTGTATGATTTCTTTCCGGCTGGTATGCTCGTTACAGCTCATGACGGTCTTATCCAGAATTTCCATATGCATGGTACATAATCCGACTGTCACTTCCTGCTCGCTGATGACTGCGCCGAGGATAAATCTGTAATTGGCATTGATATCTAATAAAATTTTTCTTCTGCCCTTAGGCAGTCTGTTATCTTGCTGATTCTGATAGGGTGCTTCACCGATTTCCATCAGTATGCCTTCTTCAATCATGGCATTGGTAATTTGTGTGATGGAAGCACGGGTAATTTGTAGTTTCTGAGACAAATCTACTCTGGAGACGGGGCCGGCCTCCCAGATGGTACGAAGCACCTGCATTCTGTTGATTCTTTTCAGGTCTAATTTGCTGATTCCGCTCTGCATAGTATCGTTCCTTTCCGGGCAGGATTTTTATTATCTTTATCATTATAGCATATTTTCGAAAAAAAAGCAAGTAGGATTTTAGGCATCATTTTTCTGTTTTCTGTGCAGGGTTGACATGTATCATGATATGCTTGACATCCTGAATTTCCTGTTCGACATTATCATGAATCCGGTGAGCGATTTCGTGTGCTTCTGCAAGGGTCATCTGTCCGTCGGCGGAAATTTCCAAATCAACATAAATACGGTTTGCGAAAGTTCTGGTTTTCAGCAGGTCAATGCTGATAACGCCTTCCTGCTTCATGATACAGTCACGGATACGGGCTTCGGTTTCCTTGTCACAGGCTTTGTCGACCATCTGATTGACGGCATCCCTGAAAATTTCATACGCTGTCTTGATGATAAAAATACAGATGACAAGACATGCCGCCGGGTCGAGTATCTGCAAGCCGTGCCGTGCGCCTATGATACCTATCAGTGCGCCTACCGAAGAAAGCGAATCGCTTCTGTGATGCCATGCATCTGCCATCAGTGCGCCGGAATGAATCCGGACGGCATAATATCTGGTATACCAGTACATGGCTTCTTTCATGATAATTGACAGGATGACTGCTGTCAGTGAGAAGATTCCCGGCTGGATGACAGTTTCTGCTTTTCCGGATATGATAGTCTCAAATGCCTGATGGCCTATCAGACAGCCTGTCAGCAGCAATAGCACTGACAGCACTATCGCCGCGACACACTCCAGCCGTTCATGACCATAGGGATGGTCAGCATCTTCTTCTTTGGATGAGAGCTTCACACCGACAATCACAATCACAGAACTCACCAAATCCGAAGCCGAATGTATGCCGTCACTGACGAGTGCCGACGAATGTGAAATGATTCCGGCAAGTATTTTCAATACCGAAAGTACTATGTTCCCGATAATACTGACAGCCGAAACGCGGACAGCAATTTCTGTCTGTTTGTTTTTCTGCATAATTTCCATGGCATTCACCTCTGTTTGTGTAGATACTGTCAAATATATGCAGATATTTTCCGGATATACATAGAAAACAGATAGTATCATTTTCAAAAAGATTCCCCCCGACGGAATCAGGGGGGAATCTGCATTTTATAATGAATCAGAAAGATTATTTCTTTCTCTTTACCACAGCAGCACTTGCCAGCAGTGCAGCAGCAGCGGCTGTGCCTGCGGCAGCAGGAATATTTGCAGAATCACCTGTTTTCGGGGATTCTGTCTTGCCGTTGGATGCGGTTGTAGATTTGGTTGTTGTAGTAGCCTTTGTAGTAGTTGTGGTTTTCTTTGTAGTAGAGCTGGAAGCGGATTCCGTAGAGGAAGCATCTGCTTTCATGCCGTTCATGTAAACGGTCTTTTCAGCACTCCATGCGCCGTAAACTCTCTTTCCGTCAACGACTTTGAATGCTCTTACTTTGATAGTTTCTTTATAAGGAACAGAACCGGCTGTCTGATAAGATGTACCCTTTACATCAAATGCATAGGAAGTAGGCGTATCAGAATCGCTTGCTTCTACAGTAGTTCTGTATACCTGATAGCCTTCTGCACCGTCTACAGCTTTCCAAGAAACGACTGCGGTAGAGCCGTCAGCACCTTCTACTGTAGATACGGTGAAATCACCAAGTACCGGAGCTGCAAGGTCGCCGGAAACTTTTTCTGTTGTCACTGGCTGTGTTTCAGTAGATGCTTTTGTATCATCCTCTGTAGGGACAGTTTCTTTTTCTGTTGCGCTTGTTTCTTCTTCAGAAGTTTCTTCCGGAGCTTCTGTTTCAGGTTCTGTTTCTTCAGGAGCAGAAGTTTCTACAGGGGGAGCATCTGTTTCCTGTACCTGCTGCTGAGTAGGTTCAGGAGCTTGTGTTTCTTCTGCAACAGGAGCATCTGTGGCAGGTGCGTCTGTTTCTGCATCTTCTGCGCTGACGGAAATTGCTGTCATGCTTGCTGCCATAGCGAATGCCATCAGGGCAGATGTAATTTTTTTATAATTCATAAAATAATTCCTCCTTACTTATGATGCATACTAACTTGATTCTGAATTATTTTTAGTATGTTTATCTAATATTATAGCAAATCGGAACAGAAATTACAAGGCTTTTTTGTTTAAGATGCAGAAAATCCTGAAAAATTGTACTTTCTGCATAAATTTCGGAGTTGTTTTTCTACAGATTTCATATCAAAATTTCGTAAATTATCATCATCAGGGGCATTGTTGCGATAGAAAACAGCGTTGTTACCCCGAATATTTCTGATGCATAAGCGGCATTTCTGTGATAATTCAGGCACTGCATGGTACAGATTGCCGCACTCGGCGCGGCGATAGCGGCGAGCACTGTCATCTCGACTGTTTTATCAAATGGAAACAGCCGGAAAGCTAATATCGACAGCACCGGAATCAATAATAATTTCAGAAAGCAGATATAAAATATTCTTGTTTTCCGGAATACGTTTAATAAATCCGTCTGGATAATCGTTGCGCCGGCAACTATCATGGCAAGCGGTGTGTTCAGACTGCCGATTTCTTCAAACGTTTCGGCAACAACAGAAGGAAGCTCTATCTGTAGGAAAAATAATATCATGCCGATAACAATTGCGATAATTGCAGGTGAACGGAGCACTTTTCCCAGCGATTTCAGAGACTTTTCCCCTGACATCTGCATGACTCCGTGAGACCATACCAGCGCATTGAATACCGTCAGGAATGCCGTCAGATAAAATACACCGTCATAGTCAAACATGGCCTTGACTAACGGAATTCCCATAAATCCGCAGTTGGAATAAATACACGAGAATCTTTCAATAACTGTTTCACGGCCTTCTTTCTCTCTGATGCTTAAATAAGCAACCGCCATTGCTATGCTATATGCTATCAGGGATAAAATAAACGTCCGCCCCAGATTCCGCACAAGTTCCGGTTTATATTCTTTCTGATAAGCCATCAGAATCACTATTGGGTTCACAATTTTCAGCACCAGTCCCGAAATCTGATTCACGCTCTCTTTTGCTACTAAATTCAGTTTAAAGCACAATGCGCCGACCAGAATCAGAATAAACATGATAACTGCCTGATGCAATACAATTCCTGCCATAAATCAACACCTCATGTTTCATGATAACACAGAATTCCACAAATTGCAACCGGATTCCTGACTTTTGGAAATCAATACAGTTTTTCAGAAAAACAGATTAAAAAATCAAACAAAAAAGAGACAGCCGGAACTGTCTCTTGCTTCTTATATCTGTAATACAGCAGGCTGAATCTGCTTTCCCTGCATGGCATTGACGAGTGTATCTGCTGTTCTGGTGAAATCTGCCACCAGAGAAGTCGGCTTTTTCTGAGCATCATCCTGCCGGAGCGGTACAAAATAATAATGCTTCGCATTTGCCAGCATTCCGATATTTTTCAGCGTTCCGGCAAGCGAATCATTCGAGGCAACTGCCAGTATCACAGGCTTCTGACTTCTCAGATGCGACTTGACCGCCATTGTGACAGGCGTATCAGTAATGCTCCAGGCGAGCTTTGCAAGCGTATTGGAAGTACACGGCTCGACAAGCATCATATCCGTCATTTGTTTAGGCCCTATTGGTTCGGCATCTTCAATACTGCAAATGACTTTCCGCCGGGCGATATTCTCCAGACGTTCGCGCATTTCTGAAGCTTCTCCGAATCTTGTTGAAATACCGGACGCATTCCACGACATGACCGGAATCAGTTCTGCTCCGCAGGAAACCAGATATTCCGCCTGTGCAAATGCCTGCTTGAACGTACAGAAAGAACCTGTCATGGCAAAGCCGATTTTCAGATTTTCTAAATCATGCATCCGCAATCCTCCTTTCTTCTAAGATATGGAGAATGGTTTTGGCAATGATTTCTCCGGCGGTGACGGGTGCGGTTTTCCCCGGAAGCGAAAGTGCCCAGACGACTCTTCTGCCGAGTTTCTGTGCGGATTCCCAGTCGATTCCGCCGGGCTTGGAAGCCAAATCCAGAATCAAGGCATCTTTCCGGATTTTTTTCAGAACCGCTTCTGTCACTACTTTCGCCGGAACAGTGTTGCAGATAACATCAAAATTTTCTGCACATGCTTCCAGTTCTCCGAAGGAGATGCTCTGACAGTTTGCCATTTCGGCTTTTGCCCTTTTGACAACATCACGCGCCGAAACTGTGACATCTGCGCCCATGGCATGAAGTGTAGATGCCAGTCTGCTTCCGATTCTGCCGAATCCCAGAATCAGAACCTTGCTTCCGTAGATGGTGCAGGGCATTTCTTCCAGCATCATCTGAAGTGCGCCTTCTGCCGTAGGGACGGCATTTCGGGTGCTGAGTTCCTCACGGGCTAAGTAATCGACTGTTTCGATTCCGGATTCTTCAAACAATGCTTTCGATTTGCCGAATTTTCCGCCCAAAACTACTGCGCCGGGTTTGAGACGGGAAATCAGGCCTTTCAGAGAAATATTGCTCTGACTGAACGGTGCGTTGACTAATACGCCGTCATCAGAAACGGGCATCGGGAGGACAAGAATATCACACATTGGCAGGCCATCTGCGGTAGATTCGATTAATTTCACATGTTCCGGAACAATCTGACGGGTAAAGCCAACGGCATAAGTTTCAAATTTTTCTGCCAGGACAGACGCTGTATAACCAAAGCGCAAATCACCGCCGGCAACCATAACTGTTTTCTGACTGTTCATTTGCATCACTCCTTTATGGCAGGATATGCGCAAATGCAATTTTTGTGACGGAAATCAGGTGAAAGGTGAATTCCCTTCCGGTGGGTAACTGCCGACGGCATACCAGCAGAGAACGGGAAGATTTAGTTTCTGATATTCTTCCATTCCGTCCGGCTGATTCAGATTTCTGATTTCTTTATGAGAATACAGTGCATATTGCAGATTTCCCTGTTCATCGCAGACGATGGCATAATAATTATCATCAGAAAAATATTCTGAAACCGGGGCATCTGTACATGTTCCGGAAGATGTTGTCAGGGTATGTCCGTCTTTCTGCCATACTTGTGAAGCATAATAAACTGTCTTCGCTTTTACTTCCAGAGATGAAAAATTCAGTCTTGCGTAATAACGCAAATAAGCGCACCAGCCAAGCAGGAGAATAATCAAAAATATCACAATTCTCCTGACGATTCTGAAAATGTTTCGATTCTGTACTTTTTCAGATTTCATGAAAATTTACCTCTTTTCTGAATCTGCGCTATGATATTTTCTGTCCAGTGTTCGTCATTTTCCTGAATCAGATAAACTCTGAATCCGTAATATTTCCCGTTTTCCAGAACAGAGATATCATCATCAATATGCAAATCTATCCGGTAATGCGAGGGATATTTCGAGGGCATAGCTTCGGCTTTGTTTGCCTGTACTTCTTTTGCATGACGTGCCCCGTTGACAACTTCATCTATCTGAACATGATAATGCCGGAACAGATTCCGGATGTATCTTTCAGACCGGAACGAAGTCGTATAAATCCAGACTTCCGCTCCGTGTTCATGCAGATATTGCATCAGAAAAACTGTTCCGGCTCTGAGTCTGTCCGGATAGAATGCCGAAAACGGAAAGTTTAATTCCGGTTCGGCTTCTGTTTTTTCGGGATTGATAAACAAAGTATCATCCAGGTCAAAAGAAATTCTCAATCTTTTTCTGCCTCTTCCTCATTCCGGAATTCAGGGTCAGGAATACCTCTTACTGTATGATACAACAGATGTGTCGCACCAGTGATGCCCATAAACCCGGTATTGATACATAGTGCATAATTATTCTTATCATGCCAGTTTCCGCCTGTATTGATATTATAAAACTTTTCACGACGGCTGTCAATTTTCGGCAGAAGTGTATCAATTTCGCGTTCTGTTACATGATATGTCTGCTGTGCATAGGCTAATCTGAATGCTTTCGGTGCATAGATAAATGTACTGAATTTATAGGGATTGTCCCGGAGAATCCAGTTGGCACATCTGCCGACAATGACACAGCTTCCCTGTTCAGCAAGTTCTCTGATAATCTGTGTTTCGGTAATATACAGCTTGTCTGAAACAGGAAGATTATCTTCCATAGTGCGTGACGGGTTGGAATTCAGCAGTAATGTATATAAAAAGCTTTTTGGTGAAGATTCTTCTGCGCCTTCCAGCTTGGCAACTGGTACGTCAAGACGTTCTGCCGCCATTTCCAGTATTTCATGATTATAGAACGGAATACCCAGTTTTTCGGCAACGCTTTTTCCGACAACACTGCCTCCGCTTCCATATTCTCTTTCGATTGTAATGATAGGGTGTTTCATCTGATTACACGCTCCTTATTGTAATTTTAGTTTTGAAAATCAGCCTGATTCTCGTTTGTGAAGAACAGGCTGTCATTTTTTAATCTATGTAATTTCTTGAAAAAATAGACTATAAAAACATTATATCATATTTTAGATAAAAAAGCACTAGCATTTTTGAAAAAAATAGCCTTTTTATAAATTTCTGCATTTTGTACAAATCCGATGCTTTGTTTTTATGCAAATTGAAAAATTTAAAATTTTTTCAAATATTGCTGGAAATCTGGAAAAGGATATGCTATAATAAAGGCAGTTATTACTTGGGAAAGGGGTTATACTCTCATGAATTTTCACAAACTGACAGCATTTCTGCTTTCTGCCGTAACATTCTGCACCTGTATGACAGGCTGTGCCGGAAAACAGCAGGATGCTTCCGCCGGCGGACAGACCACTGCACAGAACATGGAACAAACCGAAACGCTGCCTGAAACTTTGGCAGAATCCCTTGCAGAACCGCTCGCCGAAACTGAACCGCCAACCACAGAACATGTCAGTCCCAGAGAAGAAATCACCATTCAGTCCGGTGTTCAGAAAGATTATACAGATGTGGTTCTGAATCATGACACAAATAAAATTTATCCGATTTCGCTCAGTGAGTTTATCCGTTCAGGCGATACTATCCAGAAATTTATTTTTGAATTCGAGGCAGACGGCAATATCGGTTCGTATCAGGGCGGATGCGGTATTTCTGTAGATGAAAAATGTAAGGCCGCGACGGATGATTACTGGTATCAGTCACAGGATTTCACTGTTCCGGCTGACGGAAGCTATGTCAAAGTTGTCTGGGATGTGCCTTCTGAAATTCAGGATTATATCAGTCCTAAAGGCAAGCTTCAAATCGGCTACTGGTGGGGAGATGTCGAGAATGTCAGTCTGAAATATGTCACCTGCTGTTATACCAGAACAGCGCAGATTCCTGTAGATGATACTGCCAATCTTTCTATCCGGCAGAATATGGACTATGATTCCAACAGAACACTGAAAATTCCGCTTGCTGATGTACTGGAAGAAGGCTGGATTCCGCAGGCAGTCACATTTCAGGTCAGTGCAAACCAGCCGTTTGGAAAACTCAATGCCGGATACCGCATCCGTACCGGAGAAGATGACTGGTATGAAAGCAGTACTGCTTCTGTCTTTACTGACAATACACAGGAGAATCTGACATGGCTGATTCCTGATAATATAAAATCCAGCATTTTGGCTGATACAGATTTGGAATTTGAATATTTCTGGAGTGAATCACAGCAAATCAAGTTGGAGTCGGTTACTGTAAAGTACAGCTACGGTCTGGGCGGTCAGTATTCTTCCAGTCTCTCTAATGCAGAAGAAATTCAGGTTGCTTACCAGAATGATGATGCACAGAAAATCGTCAAAAGTATCAAAGTCGGCTGGAATTTGGGAAACTCCCTCGACTGCTATGATATTACATGGAGCGTTTCTGATTTTGAAACTGCATGGGGCAATCCCAAAACGACCAAACAGATGATTGATACTGTCAAATCTGCCGGATTCAATGCCATCCGGATTCCGGTTTCGTGGACAGACCATCTTGACAGTGACGGCAATATCGACAGCTTATGGCTGAAACGTGTTCAGCAGGTAGTTGATTATGCAATGGATAATAATTTATATACTATCCTGAATATGCATCATGATGATTATACATGGCTGACACCTATTTACTATAAAGAAGAAGAAGTCACGGAAAAATATATCAAAGTCTGGTCGCAGATTGCTGACAGATTCAAGAATTATGATACCAAACTACTTTTTGAAGGCCTGAATGAACCCCGTATTGTCAACAGCGACAACGAATGGACAGGCGGTACTGCGGAAGAACGTGATGTAATTAATCATCTGCTTCAGATTTTTGTTGATACTGTGCGGAATTCCGGCGGAAAAAACAGCATGAGGACACTCATCATCACCACACAGGCCGCTTCTATTTCAGAAAATTCCCTGAACGGACTTGTTGTTCCGGATGATGATAATCTGATTCTCTCGATTCATAACTATGCGCCTTGGAAATTCACCAGCTATGACTTCCCCGAAAATGCCGAATTCACACAGTCTGACAAAGAGGAACTCAATTATGAATTCGATATGCTCTACAGTCGTTTTGTTTCCAGAGGTCTGCCTGTCATTATCGGCGAATTCGGCGCGGAAAACAAAAACAATACCGAAGCCCGTGCCGCCTATTATGAATACTATATCAAAACGGCTGCCGAAAAAGGCATTCCCTGCTTTATCTGGGATAACAACACCGCCGAAGGCGAAGGCAGTTACGGTATTCTGAACCGTTCTGACTGTTCCTGGTATTTTCCCGAAATTACAGAAGCCATTCAGAATGCCGTCAAGTAAATCTATACAGAAAAATCTCTGTTCCGGCAGGGATTTTTCTTTCGGCTTTTTTGCAGAAATTTCAAAAACTACTTGCTATTATACAAAAAATCTGCTATAATTAATATGATTTCTTTTTTAATCTCAGGAGGTGAGTTTTATCATGAGTACAGACCCGTTCGGGCGAGCGGAATCTCTCAATTGCACAGACGGTATCTGCATCAGAATGTAATCAGAAATTTTGCCGTCTGTATAGAAAGGCGGTATATTTTTTATGATTCATTTTTATCAGACACAGGGTAACCATGTCCATCCGCTGAATGTTCCTGTTCCGGGATGCTGGATTTCTGTCATTGACCCGACAGCGCAGGAAGTACAGCAGTTAATCGAGGGCTACGGTCTTGACAGCGGTTTTGTGCGTTCTTCCCTTGACGAAGAAGAATCTTCCCGTATTGAGCGAGAAGACGACCAGACACTGATTATCGTAGACACGGCTATGTCCGAAATCCAGACAGAAGAAACAATTCTGTTCTATACTGTGCCTTTAGGCATTATTATTACAAAAGACTATGTTTTCACTATCTCTCTGAAAGATAATCAGGTGCTCCGGGATATGGCTGACGGCCTTGTCAAGGGCGTACAAACCAGAATGAAAACCCGGTTTGTCATGCAGTTGCTTCTCAGAATTACATCTATTTACTTACAGGACTTGAAGCAGATTGATAAAACTTCCTACGTCATGGAACAGAAACTCAGTTCTGCCATGAAAAACAAAGAATTAATCCAGATGCTGGAACTTGAAAAATCTCTGGTTTATTTTTCCACTTCCCTGAAAGCTAATGAAGTCACTATTGAAAAATTACTCCGAGGCAGAACTATCAAGCTTTATGATGAAGACCAGGATTTACTGGAAGATGTTCTGATTGAAGTCCGGCAGGCTATCGAAATGAGCAATATCTATTCCGGCATTATTTCCAGCATGGTAGAAGCATTCGGTTCTGTGATTTCCAATAATCTGAATATCGTCATGTGGAGACTGACGGTTGTGACTATCATCATGTCCATTCCGACAATGATATTCAGTTTTTACGGCATGAATACGGCACATCTGCCTGTGCCGGATACATGGTTTCCGACATTGATTTCTATTGTGAGTACGGGTGTTGTTTCCTATTTCATGCTGAAAAATAAAAAATAAACGGCATTTTTTACATCTTGACAAAATTTCAGTTCTGCGCTACAATGAAGTCATATCCGTTATCCGGATATTATAAAAAATATTTCAAGATGGAGGATTTATTTTATGATGAAAAAATATATGCGGTTTCTCACTGCTGTCTCTGCTGTCGCCATGATACTGAATCCCTGCGCTCTGCTTCCGGTACATGCTGAACACGTTCAGAAAATCGTCATTCTGGGAGACAGCATCGCTACCGGAAAAAGCCTTGCAAAGGATGAAAAATCCTATGTCGATTTGCTAGAAGAATATACAAATATTCATGTGCAGAATTTCGCTCAGGATACTTACACCACCGGCGATATTCTCTCCTGTATGCAGACTGCTCAGGTTCAGCAGGCACTCGCTCAGGCGGATGTCATCTGCATCAATGCCGGAGAACATGACATCATGGACGGATTTCTTCTCACTGCCGATTCTTTTATGAAAGAATTCGCCTTTGAAAAATTTACAGATGTATTTCAGGCAAATCTTCCGGATTACGGCTTCACAGATGAAAATGACCTGATTCCCTATGCCAACGAAATGGCCTCTGCTATCCGCGCCAATCAGAAAACCGCCGGAGAAAATATTCTGCTCATCAATCAGGAACTTGAAAAATATCCTGATGCAAAAATCATCTACCAGACGGCTTATAACATGCTGGATACGCTTGATTTTATCGACACGCTTTCCGCTAAAAGAAAATCTGCTTACAACGGCATTCTGAATCCTGCAAAAACAACTCTCAAAACCTATCTTAATGATAATATCACACAGTTTGCACAGGAACACGAAAGCTGCATCCTGATAGATACCTGCACCGGATTTTCCGGAAATGCATGGCAGTATACCAATCTGTATGATTTGGAACTGAACCCCACAGCTTCCGGTCATGCATGGATTGCAGATACTATCATCAAAGAAGCAAATCTTTCCAGAACCGGAGATGTGAATGCAGATACCTCTGTCAATGCTTCTGATGCTGCCAATGTTCTTCAACATGCCGCCAATATCGGCGCAGGCGGAAACGGGCTTTTCAATGATGATGAACTGAAAGGCGCAGATGTGGACGGTGACGGCACTGTCAATTCCCGTGATGCTTCACAGATTCTGATTTATGCCGCCTGGGAAGGTTCTGGTAAACACTATTTTTTTCTGAAAGCTGATGAGTCAGAGCTGGCTGACCCTGACCCCACTCAGCCCACTGATACTGAACTTGCTGACCCCGACCCTACTCAGCCTACCGATACCGAACTTGCTGACCCCGACCCTACTCAGCCTACCGATACCGAACTTGCTGACCCCGACCCTACTCAGCCCACTGATACTGAACTTGCTGACCCTGACCCTACTCAGCCCACTGATACCGAACTTGCTGACCCCGACCCTACTCAGCCTACCGATACCGAACTTGCCGACCCTGACCCCGTTCAGCCGGTCTGAACCCCTAATAAAACTATTTTCATGCAATCCGAGGTGTAATCATGCAGTCTGTACAACATCCTGAATCTCCTGTCATCTATCTGGTAATTCCCTGCTATAACGAAGAAGATGCCCTTCCCGTTACTGCTCAGAAATTAACTGAAAAAATGAATTCTCTCATGCAGACAGGAAAAATTTCCAAAGAAAGCCATATCATTCTCGTCAATGACGGCTCAAAAGACAGAACATGGCAAATTATTGAAAAACTCCATAATGAAAATCCTCTGTTTTCTGGTGTCAAACTCTCCCGGAACTGCGGACATCAGTCTGCTCTGCTCGCCGGAATGATGACTGTCCGCAATGAATGTGATGCTATCATCTCCATGGATGCCGATTTGCAGGACGATATCAACGCCATTGACGCTATGGTAGAAAAATACTGCGAAGGCTGTGAAATCGTCTACGGTGTCAGAAGCCAGCGTGAAACCGATACGGCTTTCAAACGCGGTACGGCACAGGGATTCTATAAGCTCATGAATCACATGGGGGTCGAGCTGGTCTATAATCATGCCGATTACAGACTCATGAGCCGTCGTGCGCTCGAAGAACTTTCCGAATATGAGGAAGTAAATCTGTTTCTCCGCGGATTAGTCCCCATGATTGGCTTCAAAACGGCAGAAGTCTACTATGCCCGTGCTCCCCGTATGCAGGGGGAATCCAAATATCCGCTCCGGAAGATGCTCAATTTTGCATTTGAGGGAATTACTTCACTTTCGGTGAAGCCTATCCGGATGATAACAGGCTTAGGCTTTGCGATTTTCATTGTCAGCATCATTATGCTGATTTATATCCTGATACGGCATTTTACAGGGCATACCGTTGACGGCTGGTCATCTACGGCGGTTTCCGTGTGGGCTATCGGCGGATTGCAGATGCTCAGTATCGGGGTTGTCGGTGAGTATATCGGCAAGATTTATCTCGAAACCAAACGCAGACCGCGTTATCATGTCGAAACATATCTGAAATAATCAAAAAAGGCAGTTCTTCACACAAAGAACTGCTTTTTTACATCTGATTTCCTTATAGTTTGCCCGATTCTTTCATGTTCTGTTTGAATTTCTGTCATGAAATTATCACATTTCAGAGTATAATTATACTTGTAAACAAAAAACAAACATCAGCAGAAAAAGCTGATATAATATAAACTGAAAGGATTGAGCGATATGTTTGATAACAATAATAACAAGAATAACTATGAGGGCTACCAGAATGATTACAACGATTTCTATAATGCTCCGGACAGCAATTATGTAGATGTAAATTTCAATTCTGACCCGAATCAGAATCCTAACAATAAGAATAACGGCGGTAAAAAATTCCTGAAAGTTGTTGCAGCAGTCGCTGCCTTAGCAGTCGTTTCAGTTTCTTCCGTCGAAATGTACAAATTGTTCGGCAAGGATAATTCCAACTGGACTTCTTCTGAAAGTGAAGCAAGTATTACCCGTGATGCAAGCAGCCTGACAGATTCTTCTGTAGCATCTTCCAGCACATCTTCTGAAAGTTCTTCTTCCACTGCTTCGGTAAATTCCACAGCAAACTGGATTAATATGGCCGCTCCCGAAGATGCTCTCAGCATTCCGGATATTGTGGAAAAGGCTGTTCCCTCTGTAGTAGGTATCAGTGCCGTATTTGAATATACACCCTCTGCACAGAGTTACTGGGGCTTTGGTTTCTATAACTACGGCGGAAACAACGGCACTACACAAACACAGCAGATAACCGGTACAGGCACAGGCATTGTCATGACAGAAGACGGCTATATCATCACAAATGCGCACTGCGTTTATGATAACGAGTCAGATTATAAATGCGGTAAAGCCGTCAGCGTCAGCGTTGTGATGGGTGATGATACCGAAACAGAATATGAAGCACAGGTTGTCGGCTATGACCTCGAAACTGACCTCGCTGTCCTCAAGATTGATGCAACTGGGCTGACTCCTGCTGAATTCGGCAACAGCGACGACCTGAGAGTCGGTGAACTGGTGATTGCTATCGGCAATCCGCTGGGCTTTGAACTTCAGAACACAGTTACCTGCGGTATTGTTTCCGCTCTGAACCGTGAAGTAACCATCAATGAAAAAGATATGACTCTGATTCAGACAGATGCTGCTATCAATTCCGGCAACTCCGGCGGCCCTCTGCTGAACGGCTACGGTCAGGTTGTCGGCATCAACTCCGCGAAAATGTCTTCCACTTACGGAAGCGCAAGCGTAGAAGGTCTGGGCTTTGCCATCCCGATTAGTGATGCCAAGGAAATTATTGAAGACTTAATCAACAACGGCTATGTGACTGGCCGTCCGCAGTTCGGTATTACTGGTGTTACTGTAACCGAATCTGATGCAGAACGTTTCAGTATGCCGCAGGGTGTTTATGTCTATGGTGTGACGGAAGGCAGTGCCGCTGATGATGCAGGTATTCGTCAAGGTGACATCATCACCGCTGTGGAAGGCACAGAAACCCCTGATATGGACACTCTCAACGAAGTCAAGAACCAGTACAATGCCGGCGATACTATCACTATCACCATCTACCGTTCCGGCGAAACACTGGATTTACAGTTGACTTTGCAGGAAGTCCGTCAGGAAGATTAAATTACGCTATTCCCTTATTCTAATCTATATTCTCCTTACAGATGCAGAAAGCAGGCAATTCGTTGTCTGCTTTCTGCGTTTTATGTGCTGAAACTTCTTTCCAATACTGGAAAAAATGGCCTGAAACGGTCATAAAGCACAGCAAATTTGTGCAGTTTCCCCAAAAATGCAAAGATTGTTCCAGCAATATTTTCAATTAAAATGATTTCAGGGGATTGACAATCTCGAAATAATGTGCTAAAATATGTAGTATAAAAACGTTTCTGTATTACTATCAGAGTAATGCATAGGCGTTCTGAAAGCATGTCAGAAAGTATCTGCCTGATGTTTCCGGCATTGCTGAAAAGAATGTGCAAAAAATTCAAAAGAAGAGAGAGGTAATCTAACAATGAAGAAGTCATTTCTGAACAGAGCAATGGCTGCTGCAATTGCAGTTCCGGTTGCTTTGTCACAAACTGTTCTGTTTGCTTCCTTTGCTGCTGGTGAAACAGCTACAACAGCTACAGAATCTACTGTTTTCAATATTGACACATTTCTTAATGTTCCAGTAGAAAACAGCAAAGTTTCTCCTATCACACAGGTAGCAGACAACGGTGACACACTCGTTTATGAAAAGAATTCCATCTGGAACAGCAAACTGGCAACAGCGATGAACACGCTGGAAAGTACTAATCAGGCTTTGGATACTGAATCTGTTCTCAACAGCATTGGTTCTCTGGAAGGCAAATGGTACAAGGACATTCTGGTAAAAGCAATTTCTGCCAATGCTGAAATCGCTGACCAGAAAATCACTGTTACTTTTGATGTGAACTTCGACGAAGAAGCACAAGACCTTCTGAAAGACGAAATGATTCGCATCATTGTTGGTGAAAATTCCACCCTTGATGAGAACATCGTAAAAGCTAACATAACTGCTGATGTTGCTGCTGATTCCTTCGGCAAAATCACTTTAACAATCGATACTGCTAATCTAAATGCTGACGGTTCTGTTTCTTATACAGTGAGTGCTGTAACAGATGCAGGCGAAATCAAGACTGTTGAAGCTTTTGATGCTTATCTCGACAGCAAAATTAAGGCTTACAGAGATGAATTAGTTGATGATGCTCAGCTCATTGTCGATTATTATCAGGAAAAACTTGATGAAGCTTCCAGTGCTGCACTTGTTGCTAATTATCAGAAACAGCTTGATGATGCTCACTACCTGATGGAAACAGCTATTGACAAGATGGTCAATAACTACTACAAACAGGAAAACAAGCTGACTAACAAGCTGACTAACCTGACCACTAAGGAATTCGCAGAACAGACCCAGTCTTCCTATGATGATGCACTGGCTGCTGTTTCCGGTCAGCTTTCTACTGCTAAGACAAAGATTCCGGATTCTGTTGATGCTCTGGTAAACAGTGCTACTGTCAACAAGGTTTATAACGAAGTACTGAAGCAGCTCAACAGTATTATTTCTGCTCAGGGCTACGCTATTGACGTAACTCTGGCTGATATCGCCAATGTTGCAAAGACTGCTGAAGAAGTAACTGTTACTGAAAGCCTTGTAAACGGCAAAGGCAGTATCTTTACAGAAGCTTATCTCGCTGATGTGCTTACAGAAGCTGAATCTGAATACTACTACAGCTACTTTGAAGAACTGCTTGCCGATAAGCTCGCTGCTGAAAATAAAGAAATCAAGGACATCACAACCAAAAAGATGTATGAAGCCAATATCGGTGCAGATTACAGCACACTTTCTGGTTCTGCTGACCTCGCTATTAAGAGAATTATCACTGTAACTCTGGAAGATGTTCAGGAATCTACTGAAGAGTCAACAGAAGAATCCGTTGAAGACTCCACAGAAGAATCCGTTGAAGATTCTACTGAAGAATCTGTTGAAGATTCCACTGAAGAATCCGTTGAAGATTCTACTGAAGAATCTGTTGAAGATTCCACTGAAGAATCTGTTGAAGATTCCACTGAAGAATCCGTTGAAGATTCTACTGAAGAATCCGTTGAAGATTCCACAGAAGAATCTGTTGAAGATTCCACAGAAGAATCCGTTGAAGATTCTACAGAAGAATCCGTTGAAGATTCCACTGAAGAATCCGTTGAAGATTCTACTGAAGAATCCGTTGAAGATTCCACAGAAGAATCCGTTGAAGATTCTACTGAAGAATCCGTTGAAGATTCTACTGAAGAATCTGTAGAAGATTCCACAGAAGAATCCGTAGAAGATTCCACAGAAGAATCCGTTGAAGATTCTACTGAAGAATCTGTAGAAGATTCCACAGAAGAATCCGTTGAAGATTCCACTGAAGAATCCGTTGAAGATTCCACTGAAGAATCAACCGAAATCAGTGAATATGGTCTCTGGTCTATCGGTACTGCTACCGTAGCTCCCGGCGAATCTGTTACAATTCCTGTAACTATCACAGGCGATAAGAACGGTATCGGTAGCTATATGGTGAAAATCGGCGCAGAAGGCGTTACCGCTACCGGCGCAGAAGTAGGCAATGCTTATACTGATTTAGCATTCGTTTCCAATCTGGATAATCTGACTTTCTCTGGTACAAATAATGCCCTTACTGAAAATCTTCTTGCTGAAGATGGTGCTGTTGTATTCTATGTAACATTCACCGCTCCGGAAGAAGCTGGTACTTATGACTTGACATTCGACGGCTTTGAAGTTTATGATGTAAATATGACTGCTTTGAATCCTCAGACTGAAAACGGCTGGATTAAGGTTGTCGCTCCTGATGATTCCACAGAAGAATCCGTTGAAGATTCCACTGAAGAATCCGTTGAAGATTCCACTGAAGAATCCGTTGAAGATTCTACTGAAGAATCCGTTGAAGATTCCACTGAAGAATCTGTAGAAGATTCCACTGAAGAATCTGTAGAAGATTCCACTGAAGAATCCGTTGAAGATTCCACTGAAGAATCCGTTGAAGATTCTACTGAAGAATCTGTAGAAGATTCCACTGAAGAATCCGTTGAAGATTCCACTGAAGAATCTGTTGAAGATTCCACTGAAGAATCCGTTGAAGATTCCACTGAAGAATCCGTTGAAGATTCCACTGAAGAATCCGTTGAAGATTCCACAGAAGAATCCGTTGAAGATTCCACAGAAGAATCCGTTGAAGATTCCACAGAAGAATCCGTTGAAGATTCCACTGAAGAATCCGTTGAAGATTCCACTGAAGAATCCGTTGAAGATTCCACTGAAGAATCCGTTGAAGATTCCAC
>SVNI01000002.1:63203-124576 GCA_015066975.1 Ruminococcus sp.
TCCACTGAAGAATCCGTTGAAGATTCCACTGAAGAATCCGTTGAAGATTCCACTGAAGAATCCGTTGAAGATTCCACTGAAGAATCCGTTGAAGATTCCACAGAAGAATCCGTTGAAGATTCCACTGAAGAATCTGTAGAAGATTCCACTGAAGAATCTGTAGAAGATTCCACAGAAGAATCCGAAACAGAAACACGTCCGGTTGCTGTAGAAGATATCACCTTTGATGTTGACGGCGACGTTGATACAAATACAAACTTCTACTTCTCCCACGATGCAAGACCTTTTGATGTAGCTGACCTCATCAGAAAGGCTACTTACACCGAAACAACTACACTCGATGGCGAAACCACTTCCGAAATCGTAGACGTTGACCTTGCAAGATTTGCATTTGGTACAACTGCTGATGCTCCTGTAATCGGTCTGTCTCCGAAGGATGTATTCACAGAAGAAAATCCCTATGAACTGACTCGTCTGTACATCTTCTATCAGAATGATGACGGTAGCTGGTCTGCATCTGATGCTGAACTGTATGTTTACATTGGTGTAAAGGGTGACGCAAACCTGAACGGCGAAGCAAATGCCGCCGATGCCGCTTCTATCCTAAAATATGCCGCCGCTATTGGTGCTGGTGAAGAAGCATTCTTAACCACTGATGAACAGTATGATTCCGTAAAGAGCGGTGATGCTCTGGAAGCATTTGCATGGTTCTTAGCTGACGTTTCCGGCGAATCCAAGGATTCCGGTGCAACATCCAACAATCCTGCTGAAGCAGACGGCGCAGCTGTTAACGCTGGTGACTCCGCATCTATTCTGAAGTATGCTGCTGTTGTTGGTTCTGAAGGTGAAGCAAACTGGGTAACAGATGTATTCCGTGCTACTAATGCAGAAGCTTCTCTGCCGAAATACACAGAAGAAATCTACAACTGGGAACTGGAACATCCGACTGAAACCACTGATGATGCTGAATAATCCTATTGCGCAAAAAATTTAATCTGCTAGTAATGTGATGCACTGCACTTTCCTCAGTGCGGTGCATCATATAAAATTTAAATTTTTATTTGAAAGGAAATTACGAAAATGAAGAAGATTAGCTTTAAGAAAGCAGTTGCTGCTGTAGCTGCAATGTCTTTAATCGCTTGCACATCTGCTATGACCGCCGCCGCATCCGCTGCTGGTGCTACAATTGAAATTGAAAACAAAACCCTGACTGTTGATGAAGCAAAGGCTCTGAACTATAAAGTTCCGCTGTTTGTTACATTAACTGAAAATGCTGGTTTGACCGCTATTGAATTCGGTATTGAAGTTTCTGATAATCTTCCTTACACAGTTTATCCTGAAGCTATAGATGCAGAAGATATCACTGCTGCTGCTGAAGCTGCTGTACCGGATAAATTCAAAGAAGGTACTCTGAGAATCACAATGGAAACCGCAGACAGCACAACTCAGAACATGAGCTGGGCTGCATGGGCTACAGCAAGTGCTAATACCAGAAGCAATATTAATTTACTGCTCGTTGAAGTAGAAATTCCTTCTACTGTAGTCGGCGGTGAACACTATGACGTTACTTACAGAACAGAAGGTGTCGGCAAGAACGGCAAGGCTTCTAAGGAACTGTTCATGAACGATACAGTTGACTATGTAGCTGCTGGTTCTGTTGACCACGTTGACGGCTGGATTGAAATCGAAGGCGGTACAACCACAACTACAACTACTACAACTACAACTACTACCACAACTACAACTACTACAACTTCTACATCTACAAGCACATCTACATCTACATCCACAAGCACATCTACTTCCACATCCACAAGCACATCTACTTCCACATCCAGCACATCCGCTACATCTTCCACAACAAAGGCTTCTACTACAACCACAAAGGCTACAACAAAGGCTACCACAACAACAAAGGCTACTACAGCAAACACCGTTGTTGCTTCTTCCTCTCCGAAGACCGGCGTTGCAGACGTTCTCCCGATTGCCGGTGTTGCAGCAGCAGTTGCAGTACTGGGCGGCGTAGCAGTTGTTTCCAAGAAGAAGAACGACTAATTCTGATTCAAAGAACAACAAGCCTGAATAAGCTTTTTACAGACTTCCTGAGAAATCAGGGAGTCTGTTTTATTTCCCTATTGCCGAAAAAAATCATCCGGCTGATGATTTCTCTCATCAGCCGGATAGTTTTTTTATTTTTCGTCATTCCTGCGATGCATACAGTAAGCAAGCGTCATCAGGCTGTCGCCAAGATGGACATTCTCCACAATCACATCAGGATTTGTGATTCTCAAATCAAAGTGACTGAAATTCCAGAATCCGGCGATGCCCAGCGAAATCAGCTTGTCAGCCAACTGCTGGGCGGCATCTTTCGGAATACACAACACAGCGACCTGCGGTTTCCGCTGTTTGCAGAAGCTTTCCAGCGTTTCCATCGGCATGATAATCAAATTCGCTGTTGTTGTTCCTGCCAGAAGCGGATTATCATCAAAGATGCCGATTAATTCACATCCGCGTTTCTGAAAATCCAGATGTGCCGCTACGGCTTTTCCGAGATTGCCTGCGCCAATCAGAATCACGCCGGTATGCTCATGCACGCCCAGAATCTCCCCGATAATCTCACGCAGTTCCCGCACATGATAGCCGTAGCCCTGCTGACCGAATCCGCCGAAGCAGTTGAAATCCTGCCGAATCTGCGAAGCGGAAAGCCCCATTCTCTGTGCGAGTTCGCGAGAGGAGATACGCTCTATCTGTTCTCGCTCCAGCTCCCCCAAAAATCGGTAATATCTGGGAAGCCGGCGAATGACAGGAGTAGAAATCACCTGTTTTCCCATAATTTCTCCTTACTGCATCAGGGCAGAGAGTCTTGTATTAATTTCTTCTAAGAATTCTCTGGAGTTGACTTTTCTCTTATTTTCGAGTTTGGAGAGAAGATACAGGTCACCGGTCATGACACCTTCTTCAATAGTCTGGATAGTAGCTTTTTCGAGCTTGTCGGCATAAGCGATTAATTCCGGAATGTTATCGAGTTCGCCTCTTTTGCGGAGTGCACCGCTCCAAGCAAAGATAGTTGCAACGGAGTTTGTAGAAGTTTCTTCGCCTTTGAGATGCTTATAATAATGACGCTGAACCGTACCGTGAGCGGCTTCATACTCATAGACACCAGAGGGAGAGACTAAAACAGAAGTCATCATAGCGAGAGAGCCGTAAGCGGTAGAAACCATATCAGACATCACATCACCGTCATAGTTTTTGCAAGCCCAGATATAACCGCCATTGGAACGAATCACACGGGCAACGGCATCATCAATAAGCGTGTAGAAATATTCGATACCAGCTTCTTCAAATTTTGCTTTATACTCATTCTCGAAGATTTCGGCGAAAATATCTTTAAATCTATGGTCATATTTTTTGGAGATAGTATCTTTAGTAGCGAACCACAAATCCTGCTTGAGGTCGAGCGCATAGTTAAAGCAAGCTCTGGCAAATCCGGAGATACTGTCATCACGGTTATGCAGACCCTGAATGATGCCGTCACTTTCCGTAAATTCATGAATGAGCTGACGTGTTTCATTTCCGTCCTTATCAGTATAGACGAGTTCAGCTTTTCCGCCTTGTTTTACCTGCATTTCGGTATTTTTATACACATCACCGTAAGCATGGCGGGCGATTGTGATAGGCTTAGTCCATGTCGGAATATAGGGTGTAATGCCCTTTACGAGAATCGGAGTTCTGAAAACAGTACCGTCAAGAATGGCTCTGATAGTGCCGTTTGGAGACTTCCACATTTCAGAAAGATGATATTCCGGCATACGGGCAGCATTCGGGGTGATAGTCGCACACTTGACAGCGACACCGTATTTCTTAGTCGCTTCGGCACTGTCAAATGTTACCTTATCTTTAGTTTCTTCGCGATGATTCAGACCTAAGTCATAATATTCTGTTTTAAGGTCAACATAAGGAATAATCAGAATATCCTTAATCCACTGCCACAGAATTCTTGTCATTTCGTCGCCGTCCATTTCGACGAGTGGGGTTGTCATTTTGATTTTATCCATTGGAAATTCCTCCTTGAAAATAATTATTTCTTTGCTGAGGGGTCAGCAAATATAATTTTGATATTATCCCTGATATACTGATTAATTGCCTGTTCAAACTGCGGGTAGACGATTTCACGCTTATTTCCGAACACTCCGCATCCGAACGCGCCGAGAATCAGCGTATCTGGATTCTGCACAGCGCACAAACTGATGATATTCTCAATTCTGTGTGCCATGACGAGATTTAACTTTTTCTGCGAAAACAGAAATTTTGCAAACGTCCGATTCACTGCCGGGCAGGTGATGAAATCACATAATTTCGGCGATTCCAGAAGATTTCCGGAATTATCCCGAATTATCGGAACGTTTCGGGAATATATCATAGAATCTGTATAATCCGGAAGAAGATGTAGTCGGTTCGCATGATAGTATTTCTTAGCCGTTTTGATAGTATAATACAGCATACTCGCCCGACAGAGGGCTTCTTCCTGCGCGTTTCCGCCCAGAATGTACCCTCCGCCCGGATACATGGCATTTGCGAAGTTCAGGGCGATAGTTCTGCCCTGTCCGTAATTCAGAACCGCCGTGATAGTATCCGTACAGACCAGATTTTCAGATACCTGAAATTTCTGTTTTCTCTGCACGGGTTCAGCTGAAACGTTCTGAAAGACTTCTGACTGCATATCCGGATAAGAATTATTTTTAAAAATCTTATCATTTTGAAATTTTATTTTTAAAAAATTCATGATTATTTCTCCAGACATACCAGAAGCACACAAACCAGCAGCATTATTAAACAAGCCGTTGTTTTTCTGACACCAGACGATATTTTCGGAGCATAAGTTTTCAGCAAGTACTCTGTTCCGTAATAAAATGCCGCCATAATCACAATGCTGATAAATCTACTTAATTCTTTCCCAAACATAAAATTATCTTAAATTATATACTATCATGATAATTACACAGACAGCAGATGCTGCCAAAACGCTGATAATTTTTCTGTTCACAGATGGCATGTCCGGAACATATTTTTCTAACTGATAATCCGCTGCCACAAAAACTATCACTACAATTATCATAATAACTGTAATTATCATTTCTGTTCCGCTGCAAAGCAGAAACAGAAGTATCAGTGCAACACTTACAATTGTACTGTTTTTCCAATTCATAAATTATAATTATTTCAGGTTTTCTCTGGTATAGTCCAGCAGACCGCCTGCAAGCATAATATCCTTTGTTCTGCCGGTCAGTTCGCAGAGAACCGGAATTTCCTTGCCTGTTGTCTTGTTGATAACATTGAACTGTGTTTCTCCTGCTTCGACTTTGGCACGGATGTCAGCCAGTTCCAGCACATCGCCCTGACTGATTGCATCATAATCGGATTCGTTCACGAATGTCAGAGGCAGAATGCCGGCATTAATCAGATTTGCTCTGTGAATTCTTGCAAAAGATTTCACCAGAACCGCCTTGATGCCAAGATACAGCGGCGCAAGTGCAGCATGTTCACGGGATGAACCCTGTCCATAGTTAGAACCGCCGACGATAATGCTCTTGCCGAGTTCTTTGGCTCTGGTCGGGAAAGTTTCATCACATACAGTAAAGCAATGCTGGGAAATCGCCGGAATGTTCGAGCGCAGAGGCAGAATCTTCGCACCGGCAGGCATGATATGGTCAGTTGTGATGTTATCTTCCACTTTGAGAGATACCGGAGCTTCGATAGAGACTTCCAGAGGAGCTGTTTCCGGATAAGACTTGATATTAGGCCCTCTCAGAATTTCCACGTTCGGAGCTTCTTCTTCGGATGCCGGAAGCGCAATCATGTTATCATGAACTGTGAACTTTTCAGGAAGTACGAATTCCGGCATTTCGCCGATTTCGCGCGGGTCAGTCAGATAGCCTGTCACAGCAGAAATTGCCGCAAGTTCCGGAGAAACAAGATAAATCTGTCCGTCCTTAGTTCCGGAGCGTCCGAGGAAGTTTCTGTTGAAGGTTCTCAAAGAAATGCCCTTAGAGTTCGGAGACTGTCCCATGCCGATACAAGGACCGCAGGCACTTTCCAGAATTCTTGCACCTGCATCAATCATGATAGACAATAAGCCCATATCTGCCATCATGTTGAGCACCTGCTTAGAACCAGGGGCGATTGCAAGAGAAACATCCGGATGTACAGTCTTTCCTTTCAGGATGTGAGCGACTTTCATCATATCGAGCAGAGAGGAATTCGTACATGAGCCAATGCATACTTGGTCAATCTTCATCTTGCCGCCCTTTTCTTCTTCGATTTCCTTGACGGACTTGACATTATCGGGAGAGTGAGGACATGCCGCAAGCGGTACGAGTTCAGAAAGATTGATATTGACTTCTTCATCATAAACAGCATCCTCATCGGCTTTCTGTTCTGTCCAGACTTCGCCTCTGCCCTGTGCTTCGAGGAATTGTTTTGTAATTTCATCAGACGGAAAAATAGAAGTTGTTGCGCCGAGTTCTGCGCCCATATTGGTGATAGTGGCACGTTCCGGAACGGAAAGTGTCTTGACACCTTCGCCACAATATTCGATAACTTTTCCGACACCGCCCTTGACGGATAATCTTCTTAATACTTCTAAGATAACATCCTTAGCAGCTACCCACGGAGAAAGCTTGCCTGTCAGGTTAACTTTGACAATCTTCGGATAAGTGATATAATATGCACCACCACCCATAGCAACGGCAACATCCAGACCGCCTGCGCCGATAGCAATCATACCGATACCGCCTCCGGTTGGAGTATGGCTGTCAGAGCCGATTAAAGTTTTCCCCGGAATGCCGAAACGTTCCAGATGAACCTGATGGCAGATACCATTGCCCGGACGGGAAAAATAAATGCCGTGCTTCTTGGCTACTGAACCGATAAAACGATGGTCATCAGCATTTTCAAAGCCGTTCTGGAGGGTGTTATGGTCGATGTATGCGACACTTCTTTCAGTGCGGACACGAGGCACACCCATTGCCTCAAATTCGAGATAAGCCATAGTTCCGGTTGCGTCCTGTGTCAGAGTCTGGTCGATTCTGATGCCGATTTCCTGACCCTTGACGGGTTCGCCGTCCACGAGATGCGCACGGAGAATTTTTTCTGTGAGTGTGAAACCCATTTTGATTCATTCCTTTCAAAATAAAACTATATTTCTATTATACTGCAAAAAACATTCTTTGTCAACTATTTCACAAATGAAAAAATAGAAAAAAGCCTTGCTTTTGAAAGCAGGGCTTTATAAGATTATTTCAGATTGATTTTGATTTCAAAATCTTTTCTGCATTTGAATTTTTTTCCGAGCTGACGGATAAAATAATCTTCATCATCCGGAAAGATTTCCCTTGTGAGCGTTCTGAGCAAATTCAGATGTTCGGGAGATTCTTTGAGGGCGATTTCGAGCGTGCTCCAGCCGGATTCAACAGCATCATAGATTTCTTCCAGCACTGCCCAGAACAAATCATAGCCGTTGATTAGCTGATTCCGGGCAAGTCTTCCGGCATCATCAGAAGTCAGCATTTTTTCAAGCAGAGCATACTGTTTCCGGTTCAGGGTGATTTCGTATGTTTTCATTTTTAATCCTTCTTTCAAGTTCAATCTGCAACATGTGTCAGAATCAGCTCCCCGATTGTTTTATAGAGGGTTTCATCGTTTTCGTACTCTCCAGCAAGTGTGCCGTCATCTTTTTTGAGACTGGTGTTGATATCTACATAATGTACGCTGTAGGCATCACAGAAAGCAAATAACTGTGTATTCCACTCATTAATTTTTCTGGACTGTTCGGCATCCGCATCGGGAATGACATTCAGCAGATAAACAGGCTTGTTATGCTGATTCTGAATGATGGATACCAGATTTTTCAGCGCACTGAGCGTGGCTTCTGCATCGTCCGGATAGCCGTACCAGATATAGATTGCTTTTGTTTCAGTGACATTCCGGCTGATGCTGTTCATTCTGGATTCTGACATGCCTGTAATGCTGTCTGTAAAGACGAATTCTGTTTTTGTATTATAATAAGCTGTCAGAGGGGAAAACTCTCCGATAAAAGCACTGGTTTCCATGCGTGTTTCTTCGGCGCGGTCTGAAAGCGGTACAGGATTTGTGACTGCTTTTTTATTTTTAATATTCTTGGTTTCTGTTCCGGAAGTGCCTGCTTCTGTGTTGCTGACGATTTCATTCTGCCAGTAATCCGGATTGGAAGATGCTGAAAGCATATAGATTCCGAACGTTCCGCCAAAAGAGAGTACTATCAGCAATAATAACACACCTAATTTAAACTGTAAAAACGGCCCTGATTTCTTTTTTTCTATTTTGCCGTGTTTCTTTTTTTTCTTTTTGCTTGTACCAGCCATAAATGCATTGCCTCCCATTATAGTTTTGTCTATTAATATTATAACCGAATCTGCTTTATTTTGCAAGGGGTTTTCCTATCTTTTTCATAAAATATAAAAAAATTGTTGCAAAACTAGTTTTTCTATAGTATAATAAGAAATAGAAAAAATTTTCGCTTTTCTCTATTTAAGGAGGACTTTTTTATGTGTGGTTTTGTAGGATTTACAAATAAAATCAATGATGCCAATCAGGTGGTTGAAAACATGATGGAGGCTATCCGTCACCGTGGCCCTGATGCCGGCGGAAAATATGTTGATGAAGATATTGCCCTCGGTCACAGAAGATTAAGCATTATTGACGTTTCTGAACAAGGCAATCAGCCTCTCTACAGCGAAGACGGTAATTTTGTACTGGTATTCAATGGTGAAATCTATAACTATAAAGAAATCAGAAAAGAATTGAAACAGTTAGGCTATCACTTCCGGACGAAAACCGATTCTGAAGTGCTTCTTTATGGCTATCAGGAATATGGTGCAGATTTGCTCCAGAAGCTGAGGGGCATGTTTGCTTTTGTCATCTGGGATAAGGCGAATAAAACCTTATTTGGCGCAAGAGACTTTTTTGGAATCAAACCCCTTTATTATGCACTGATGGACGATACATTGATGTTCGGTTCTGAAATCAAGGCATTTCTGATGCATCCTGCCTTTATCAAAGAACTGAATACGGATGCACTTGAAGAATATCTGACGTTTCAGTATTCCGCCATGGAGGAGACGTTCTTCAAGAATGTGTATAAGCTCGAACCAGCGCATTATTTTATTTATAAAGATAACCAGATTGATATTCACCGCTACTGGGATGTGGAATTTGAACCGGCAGAAGAACCTTCTCTTGACGACTGGGTAAAGGAAATTTCAGACGTGTTTCATAATTCTGTCAAAGCGCATAAAATCGCTGATGTAGAAGTTGGTTCGTTTCTTTCCAGCGGTGTCGATTCCAGCTATGTTGCCGCTGTTGCTGATGTCGATAAAACTTTTACTGTGGGTTTCGGCAATGATGAAAAATATAACGAAATCGGCTGGGCAAAGGGCTTTTCAAAAGCTATCGGAAAGAAAAATTATTCCAAAGTCATCAAGCCGGAAGAATACTGGGGAGAACTCAAACACATTCAGTATCAGATGGACGAACCTCTTGCTGACCCGGCTGCTATCGCTTTATTTTTCGTTTGTCAGATTGCTTCCAAACAGGTGAAAGTCGTCTTGTCCGGGGAGGGTGCTGATGAAATCTTTGGCGGTTACAACGTCTACAGTGAACCGAATGCTACTGCTTATGATAAGCTTCCCAGAGGTATCCGGCGCGGTATCGGCTCGCTTGCCGGAAAATTTCATTCCCGGAAAGGTGTAAACTTCCTTGTTCGCAAAGGAAAAGACTTGGAAGAACGCTTTATCGGCAACGCTTACATGTTCACTCCCGAAGAACGGAAAAGTCTGCTTAAAATTCAGACAGATGCCCCCGACCCTCAGGAAATTACTGCTCCGTATTACGAAAAAGTCGAAGATATGGATGATGTCACAAAAATGCAGTATCTTGATTTGCATATGTGGATGGCCGGCGATATTCTTCTGAAAGCCGATAAAATGAGCATGGCGCATTCTCTTGAACTTCGTGTGCCGTTCTTAGATAAAGAAGTCATGTATGTGGCAGAACAGATTCCCACCAGATACAGAGTCACCAGAAAAGAAATTACTGATAAAGACACTCCCTATGTCACTAAATATGCAATGCGCCTTGCTGCAAAAAAAGATACTCCCAAAGAAACTGAAAAAACTGCCAATAAGAAAAAACTCGGTTTTCCTGTGCCTATCAGAGTATGGCTCAAAGAAGATAAATATTATAAAATCGTCAGAAAATATTTTGAGAGCGAAACTGCCGAACAGTTTTTCCATACGGAACAGCTAATTCAGCTTCTGGATGACCATCGCAGTGATAAAGCCGACAACAGCCGGAAAATCTGGACAGTATTCATGTTTCTGCTGTGGTATGCGGTCTACTTCGAGAGCGAATCTATCGCGTTTGGGAGTTTATGAGAATGATTTTTCTGTTGATGTTTTTACCAGTATCATCTGGGAAGAATCCTCCCTCGGCGAATTTGAAACGGAAAAAATGCAGAAATTTATATTCTTAGCTCTAACGGCGACTGGAATCATCCGCACACTTCTGCTGTTATCATTGATACACAATCCGGAAAAATTCATCTTTCACAGTTAGGGTGAATTATCCTGAAAATATTCCCGTCCTGTACTTGACATTTCTGCCAAATCCGATTATACTTATTGATAGGGACTTAAAAAAATTAAGTTAAACCGTAAAAAGAAAGGGGCTTTCCATGGAAACCGATTTTCTGTATTCTGATGATAATCAGAAGCATGATATTTTTCTGCATGATGCCATTGCAGAATCTGTCTCTGTGCATGATGATGTTATGACATTCTACTTTCCGGAAGGATTCTATTTAGGCGAAACCCATGCCCTGAATCCGTTTCATGTTCTCGCCTATACAGGCGAATCGGAAATGAAAATGCAGCTTCGCTACAAGAATCCTGATGTAAATCTTACAATTTATCTGTTCCGGGAAGGTGCTGACGGTACGCACCGGCAGGAAATCAGCTTGCAGGAATTCCTGAAGCTTATCAAAAAAGGCGAAAAACTCGAATTTCTGAATGCTTATCAGGGACTGGATACCGATTCCGTTCTGTATCAGTGCGAACTGCATTTCGACCGTGCGCCCTACCGCAGAGAATGTATGCTGATTATTTCCTATCAGACAATTTCCTATCACTGGAACGAAATCTTTCAGGAAAATTCCTGAATGCAATATAAAACTGGAGGTATTTTTTTATGATTTCTGCTTATCCGCATCTGATTGACCTCAATGATTATCCCGTGACATGGTGGAATGGTCTGCTCGCTCAGGCTGAAGACATCATGAACCGCCCGTTTCTTTATGCGAACAGCTGTTCCGGAAAAATTATGGGAACGCTGTTCTATGAGCCTTCTACCAGAACGCAGATGTCTTTCCAGACAGCTATGTTAAGGCTGGGCGGTACAATTATCGGGTTTGACAATCCGCAGACTTCTTCAGTCGCTAAAGGCGAAAATCTCAAAGATACGACAAAAATCATCAGCGGTTATTCTGATGTGCTGGTCATTCGTCATCCCACCGTCGGCGCGGCAAAAGCCGCTGCTTTAACGGCTGACTGTCCGGTTATCAATGCTGGAGACGGCGGACATCTCCACCCGACACAGACCCTCACTGACCTGCTCACCCTCAAAGCCGAAAAGAAAACTCTTTCCGGATTGACTATCGGCCTTTGCGGTGATTTACTCAACGGCAGAACAGTGCATTCTCTCTGTAAGGCGATGAGCTGTTATGAAAATAATCACTTCATCATGATTTCTACCAAAGAACTCAAGATGCCCTCTTATATCAAAGACACTATCAGAGCGCACGGCGGAACATTCGAGGAAACTGACAGCCTTGAAGAAGCTCTCCCGAAACTTGACGTTCTCTATATGACCAGAATCCAGCGCGAACGCTTCGCCTCTCCCGAAGAATATGAAGCCCAGAAAGATACTTATATCTTAACTACCCAGAAAATGAAACTCGCCAAGCCGGATATGATTGTGATGCATCCTCTGCCCCGTGTGGATGAAATCGAAGTCGCTGTCGATGATGACCCCAGAGCACTCTATTTCAAACAGGCGAAATACGGCATGTATATCAGAATGTCCTTAATCCTGACCATGTTACAGAGCACTATCAAAACAGAACTTCTCGCCGGACAGGTTCACAAGGGCATCGCCTGCAAGAATCCGAAATGCATCACCAATCAGGAATATTATCTTCCCAAGAGTTTTACTGGAACAGGCACAACGCTCACATGTGAATACTGTGACGAGAGATTATTATTAGAGCATTGAAAGCTTTCTCTACCTACGGTTGAATTCCAGTAATATCGCCGTTTTCCGGAACTCAACCGCCAGTGTGTTGTTTACCACTAAAGAGGTGAATCAAGTGAATGCTGAACAAGTAATTCCCGAAAAAGAAAAAAATACTCCATTCAAAATAATATGCAAAGTATCACTTATCCTTGCAGTCATTTTTGTGATACTGCGCCTTATCAGTTGGGTGTTTATCGTAATCGCTTTCAGTCCGCTGAATAAAAATACCTTTTCAGAATCAGAAAAATTAACAATTGCATCTGAACTTGATGTTCCTGCCGAAAAAATTTCAGTCGAAAAAATGAGATACAGCCACGGTCAGGAATCCTGCTTTAATATTTATATCACGGCTTCTTCTCTTGATATTCTCAATTCATACGAGTATCACGGGAAAAATTATGATGATAACTCCTATTACATCAAAAAGGATGATGACCCTCATAATGACATCTATTGTACAGTTACCTCCGAACAGCCCTATCAACTTGAATTTATTCTGCTTACTTGGAACGAAAATTTATATGATATGATAAAAACAAACTGACTCCGGATTTATCCTATAAAAAGTCACTCTCTACCTGCGGTTGAATTCCAGCAATATCGACGTTTTTCGGAACTCAACCGCCGGTATGTTTACATTCTGCCCGATTCGTGATAAAATCATACTCAGAAAGGAGGAGTTCTCCGTGAATCAACAGAAAATCGGAAAATTCATCGCTTCATGCAGAAAAGAAAAAGGACTGACGCAGGCAGTACTTGCCGAACAGCTCGGCATTACTGACAGAGCCGTCTCCAAATGGGAAACCGGTAAATGTATGCCCGATATCTCCCTTATCCCTGAACTCTGTGACGCGCTGGAAATCAATATCAACGAGCTTCTGAGCGGAGAACGACTGAATATGATGAACTATCAGAAAATGGCAGAGGAAAATTTAATGCAATTACAAAAACAAGAGGAACTCAATAATAAAAAGCTCCTGCATCTGGAATTGGTTATCGGCATTTTCAGCGGTGTATTTTATTTCCTCATGATTTTTGCACTGTGCTGGGATAAACTCTCCCAAGGCGAAACACATCTTTCTCTCTCTGATATGGAGGGCTGGAAATTTGTATTTTTCATCATCAGTACAATCATTTTCCTGACTTGCATCTTCTACTGTATCAAGCTCGAACATGATACCGGCTATTATCAATGCCCCAACTGTCAGAAAGTCTACGTTCCGACCATGAAAGCTGTCTTTTTTGCTCCGCATATCGGCTTTAACAGAAATATGAAATGCCCCTACTGCAATCAGAGAGGCTATCATAAGAAAGTACTTTACAAGGAAAATCAATCTGATACATGATATTACCAAAGCTGTTTCATAAATGCAAAAAGGCCTTCTTGACAAATTATGAAAACTATGTTACAATCAAAATAGAATGATTTTTTGTAAGGAGGCTTCTGCATGAAACCAAACGGCGGAGGTGGCTATAAAACCAAACAGAAAGAAAAGATTCTGCAATATCTGATTTCGCATCCGAGCCAGCATATCACCGCACAGGAAATTTCGCATCATCTGAATCAGGACGGCACAACTGTCGGAACGGCGACTATTTACAGACAGCTTGACCAGCTTGTCAATGACGGCACTATCCGGAAATATACCATCGACAGCCGAACGGGCGCATGTTATGAATATCTGCCGGATTCGGAGGAATGTCATCGTCATTTTCATCTGAAATGTATGCAGTGTGAAAAATTATATCATGTGACATGTGAGCATCTCTGCGAGCTGGAAGAACATATTCTGGAGCATCACGGATTCCAGATAGACCAGTCCAAAACTGTTCTTTACGGTATCTGCGAAGCCTGCCGGAAAGAAAATGGAGAAATCTGAATCAAATTTATGGCGAAATATTCTTTTAAATATTGGTTTGAATGGGGCTGTTCCGAGAATTTTTGTCCCTGCCTGTGGGCTGATGACGATATTACAAGAAAGAAATACGGCTATGCAGCGGACTTGCATCATCTGCCTGTTTCTGAAAAACTGATAACATTTCTTTGTCAGTTAGGAATTGCACATGATAATGCTCTGGATTGGGATTGTCCGTCGAATCCGCTGTTATGGACGAAACAAGAAAAAGAAGATTTTTATCGAAAAGCCAAAGAAGGCTATCAACGCTTACAGGAAGAACTGGGAAATGATTATCAGATTCTGTATTGCGAAGATGAATAAGTAACACCGGCATTATTTTGCCGGCGTGTAAATTCTGACAGGCGCATCACTCAGCGCGGACATATCCGGACGTTCAGAATCCAGAGAATGCGGAATATAAATTCTCACAGGCGGTTCGGTATCATGCATGATTCATCGCTCCTTTACAGATAAGGGGTAATCCGGTCAAGATATTCGCGTTCATGAGAGAGGATTTTCTTCCCCTGCTGACGGATTTCATCCGGGATTTCGGGACTCTGATTCAGCACCTGATGAAGCTGTATCATGCCCATGTTTGTTCCCTCAACCATGAGTTTTGCAGCCTGCTGAACGTCAAGGCCTTTCATCTTCTTCATGCGGATGGTGACATCTGTCCAGATTTTCGCTATTGTGCCCTGTTTTTCGGGAATCTGGTAATGTTCCGCCATTTGGGAAATGAGATTCTGTTTCTGATGTTCATAATAATCACGCTGATAGAACAATTCCTTCCGGAAATTCTTATCTGTGACGGCATCCAGCAGGCTTGTGATAGCAGATGCGCCCATATCCGCATTTTTATAATAGCCGTTGAGGACATTCTCAACCGGACTGACGATTTCTTCTTCCATGTTCTGCACTCCTTTTCTGATTGAATTCAAGACTAGTATACCACAGAAAGGCGGTTTTATGAAATCTGTTCTGAAAATTTTCGGTTCGCTGATACTGGCCGAAATTCTGACACTTTTTATCAATCTGACGTTATCATTTTCGGGGCATCTTCTGCTGAGGATGGTTTGCACTGTCTGCACATGTAGTATTCTGGCCGGATTATGCGGTCAGGCAGGATACAGCACAGCAGAAGCACACCGGAAACAGCATCTTTCTTTGAAGAAATTACAGATTTCCGGGCTGGGATTTATCAGCAGTCTGCCGTTTTTGATTTGCTGGATTCTGTTATTATCTGCAAGACAGAATATTATCAGTGCGGAATTCTACAGGAGTTATAAACTGCTCTGTGCGCCGTTTCTGAATCTTTGCAACATGTTCAGCACAGATGTGAGTGCTTTGACTCTGCCTGTTTCGGGGCTGATAACTCTGCTGATAGTGAGTTTTCTGCCGATGCTTGCTTTCTGTACAGCGTATTACATGACAGTGCATGGAAAACTGGCAGAACAGGTGATGTATCGTTCTTAAAAGAATACCGTCCGGAGCATTCCGGACGGTATTCTTAATTACTTGTTCTGATGTTATCCACAGCAGATTTTGCAGCATCTATGGCCTTGTCCGCAGCGGATTTTACAGCTTCAGCAGCATCATCGCCGATGTCTTTCTTGCCATGGGACTGTGCTTTCAGTGTCAGAGGCTTATCATTTACAGTGACTTTGCATTCACTGTCGCCGAGTTTGATTTTCTGGAGTGTTGCCTTTACGGTTTCGCCGGTGGAAAGCTTGGCTTCCAGTGTACCGATACCAGTCACAGCCTTGATTCCCTTAGCTTCTGCCTTAACTTCTCCGTTAATTTTCAGCACAATAGTAGCTTTCAGCTCCGAGTTTTCGATAACAATAGCATTGCCGTTATATTCAAACTCATAAACATCATTGGTATCCAAATTAATTGCAGACATATTCTTCTATCTCCTTTTAGATGAAATTTTTACGTCAAAAAATATATATTTTTCCAACGTATGTGGTTATTATATCATAATTCTGCATAAAAGTCAAGATATATTTTAAAATTTTTATTTTATGATATTTATTTTTTCCTGTCAGAAGCCGGAATATGCCTGAATCCCATCATTTTCTTAAAAAAATAAAGCACTATGTATGTTCTGCTTTATTTTTTTAAGAGGACATGCCCGTTTTTCTGCAAAACTGACGAAATTTCAGAAATCGCTTGACAAATCTGCTTTTTTAGTGTATGATATTCATGTAAACAAGATACGCAAACGAAACAATGGCGTTTCGGATGTGCAGAATTATCCACAGAATGAAAAAACTGTGCTTGTCTGTTTGTCCGAAACGTCATTGTTTTTTGATTTTCAAGGAGGTTTTTCTAATGGGAAATAATTCAGTTGCCGAATACTTCGGCTGTAATGTGTTCAATGATGTTGTTATGCGCGAAAGACTGCCGAAATATGCTTACAAGGCTGTTGTCAAGACAAAGCAGTTCGGTACAGCACTCAGCCCGGAAGTGGCTGATGTCGTTGCCAATGCCATGAAAGACTGGGCTATCGAAAAGGGCGCAACACATTATACACACTGGTTTCAGCCGATGACAGGCGTGACTGCGGAAAAGCATGATGCTTTCATTTCCCCTGCACCTCACGGACAGGTCATTCTGGAATTTTCCGGAAAGGAATTAATCAAGGGCGAACCGGACGCTTCTTCGTTCCCGTCAGGCGGTCTCCGCGCAACATTTGAAGCAAGAGGCTATACGGCATGGGACCCGACTTCTGATGCTTTTATCAAAGATGATTCTCTGTACATTCCGACAGCATTCTGTTCTTATACAGGTGAAATTCTTGACAAGAAAACCCCTCTGCTCCGTTCTATGGAAGCCGTCAACGAACAGGCACTGAGAATCCTGAGACTGTTCGGCAATACCAAGGCAACCAGAGTTATGACAACGGTAGGGCCGGAACAGGAATATTTCTTAGTAGACAAGAAATATTATGACCAGAGAGAAGATTTAGTCATTACCGGACGCACCCTGTTCGGCGCAAAACCCCCGAAGGGTCAGGAACTGGAAGACCACTACTTCGGCAATATCAAGCAGAGAGTTTCCGACTTTATGAAAGATTTGGATAAAGAACTCTGGAAACTGGGCATTTATGCCAAAACAAAGCATAACGAAGTTGCCCCCGGTCAGCATGAATTAGCTCCTGTGTTCACGACTTCCAATATTTCTGCTGACCATAACCAGCTTACAATGGAACTGATGAAGAAAATTGCTTTGAAACATGGCCTTGTATGCCTTCTGCATGAAAAGCCGTTTGCCGGCATCAACGGTTCGGGCAAGCACAATAACTGGTCTATGTCCTCCAATGACGGACAGAATCTGCTTGACCCCGGCGACACACCGCAGGAAAATATGCAGTTTCTGACGTTCCTGTGTGCCATCATCAAAGCAGTTCACGAATATGCTCCTCTGCTGAGACTTTCTGCTGCTTCTGCCGGAAATGACCACAGACTTGGCGCAAATGAAGCCCCTCCGGCTATTGTTTCCATGTTTATCGGTTCGGAACTGGAAGAAGTTATCGAAGCTCTGGAAAACGGCAAGAAATATGTTTCCAGCACTGCTGAATTTGATATTGGTGTTGATGCGCTCCCGAACTTCAAGAAAGACACTACCGACAGAAACAGAACTTCCCCGTTTGCATTCACCGGCAACAAGTTTGAATTCAGAATGCTGGGTTCTGCTGACTCCATCTCCTGCACCAACACTATCATGAATACCATCATGGCAGAAGAACTGAGTCAGTTTGCTGATGAACTCGAAAAGGCAGATGATTTCAACAAATCTCTGAAAGCCCTGCTTGTCAGAACCATCAAGGAACACAAGCAGATTATCTTCAACGGCAACGGCTATTCTGACGAATGGATTGAAGAAGCCAAACGCCGTGGTTTGCCGAATCTGGTTTCCACGGTTGACTGCGTTCCGCTTTATACCAGACCGGAATATGTTTCTATCTTTGAGAAATTCAAAGTCTACACTAAAATCGAGCTGGAGTCCAGAACAGAAATTCTGCTGGAAAATTACAGCAAAGTCATCAATATCGAAGCACTCACCATGCTTGATATGACCAGAAAGCAGATTCTTCCTGCGGCTGTCAGTGTAACAAAGAAAATCTGTGATGCTGCGCTTTCCAAGAAAGAGCTGGGCATTGACAATGCTTTTGAAGTGGGCTATGCTTCCAGACTTTCTGCGCTGACTTCCGGCATTTCGGATGCAGTACGCGTTCTGGATGAAAAAGTCATTGCTGCACAGGGCATTGAAGATATCGAAGCAACTGCTAAATTCTGCCGTTCTGATGTCTTTGTTGCTATGCAGAACCTGCGCTGTCTGGTGGATGAACTGGAGACCAATGTTTCTGCAAAAGACTGGCCGATGCCGTCTTATGTTGACCTGCTGTTTACTGTTTGATTCAGACTTCAAATCAAAAATACCATGCACCGTCCGGATAATTTTTCCGGACGGTGCTGTTTATTTATCATAAATTTTCTTCTGAAATTTTTGATTTTTTATTGCAATTATTTAAAAAATATGATATAATAATTCTATAGCTTGACCCATCTACGCACAGAGGTATCAAAACAATGATGAAAACAAAACGTACACATTTGTGGGCACTGATACTGACAGTTTTTCTTTTGCTTGCACTGGTTCTGATTTTCATACTGTTCCGGAATCAGCTCAATAAAAAATTGCAGGAAACTGCTGAAACACAGCTTGCTCTCAATGCTTCTGCTATCTCGGCAGTATTCTATACCAAACTGGATGACCAGCTTACTATGCTGGAATCACAGGCAAGATATTTCCAGACAATTGACCTTTCAGACTACAATGACATGAAAAATACCATTTTGTCAACCAAAGGTATCGGAGGTTTTAAAACCATTGGTGTTGCAAATTCTTCCGGCGCAACCATCAATTATAACGGCACATCTTCCGGCAATATCTATCTGAACGATTACTATCAGGAAGCTATGCAGGGCGAAAATGCAATTTCTGAATCTACCATCATTGATGAAGAGGGTGATGAAGTGCTTGTTCTGGCAGTCCCTATCCGGAGAGTGGACGGCATCAGCGGTGTCATCTACGGTACTTTTACCAAAAGCACCCTGAATTCGATTATTGATTCTGTCAGTTCTTCGGAAGAAGATGCACATTTGCTGATTAATGCAGACGGTGAACTGCTTGCCAAAACCAGCAGTTCTTCTATCAGCCGGACGGCTTCTCTGCTGGAAGATGTCATTCCGGATGCCATGCTTCCGGCAGACGGCAGTTCTAAAATATTATATTATAATGTAAACGGGAAGAAATATCTTGCTGTGCTTGTGCCTATCGGCATACATGACTGGTATTTTGCCAACATTCTGCCGGAATCGGTAGTTTCTCAGCAGTCCTCACAAATTATGATTTATGTTGTTCTGACAGTAGTCGGTGTTATTGCAGTATTCGGCATTGCTCTGCTCTATATCCTGTCACTGCTCCGCAGGAACGACCGCATTTCTGATGCCAATGAACGTTTCCGCCTTGCCGCCGCACAGTCGCATAATATCATCTTTTCCTATGACTACAAATCTCACTTCATGACTATTGAAGGCAATGCACAACTGATTATCCCCCATATCAAGCCGGAATATTCCCTCAGCGATATAGAAAGCTTCCTGAAGCTGATTCATCCGGAAGATGCCAACATCCGCAGTCAGTTCAATTCCATTCCCAAAATGGAACAATCGGCTTTTCTCAGCGAATTTCGCCTGAAATGCACCGATTCCAATTACTACTGGTTCAGGATGAATGCTTCTGTCATCCGTGACGAACACGGAAAGCCTGCACAGCTTATCGGCAGTCTGTTCAACGTAGACGAACAGATGAACAAAGAAATGAAACTTATCGAACGCGCTGAAACCGATTCCCTTACCGGACTGCTCAACAAAGGGGCATTTCATACCAAGCTCTGCAAAATTCTGGAAGAACGTGAAGATACTTCCATTCTGGCATTATTTATTATTGATTTGGATAATTTCAAAGCTGTCAATGATAATCTCGGTCATGCTATGGGAGACCAGGTGCTTTCTGATGTTGCTGACAAACTAAGTGTTATTTTCGGGAACAAAAACATTGTCGGGCGTATCGGCGGTGATGAATTTGCTGCTTTCCTGCTGATTGAAAATGCAGAACCTTCCAAAGCTAAACAGCTCATCACACAGAAAGCTTCCCTGATATGCGAACGGCTCAAAGAAAATTACAATGCCTATAAACTGGAAGTCCATGTTTCTGCCAGTGTGGGCATTGCCATCTGTCCCCGGCACGGCTCGGCTTATGATGTATTATACAAAAAAGCAGATACTGCCCTGTATCATGTCAAAAAGAACGGAAAACATATTTACGCATTCTATCAGGAGGAAGAACATCATGAAGAAGAAATATAATCTGATTTTCATTGCCGCGGCTCTGCTGGTTTTCACCGGATGCCAGTCAGTTTCCGATTCATCCAGCCAGAATGAACCCGCCTTGAAATCAGAAGAAACTATCGTCGAAACCCAAACAGTCAAATCTGAAATCTCCTATCCGCTGACCATCCGCGCCGGATATTCCACTGCTCCTGATGACCCCAGAGGCATTGCACTGGAATCCTTTCAGAAAACTGTCGAAGCACAAACCGACGGAAATATTCTGATTGCACTCTATCCCTCCGGCGAACTCGGAAGCGATTCCGAATTAATCGAACAAATGATTACTGGCAATGTTGATATGACTGTTTCCAGTGCCGGAAACTACGCACTCTATGCAACCAGAGTCGGCATTTCTGCCCTGCCGTTCCTGTTTGAGAATTTTGAATCCGCATGGGAATTTATCGACAGCCCTCTGATGCAGGAATTAAGTTCAGACCTCGAAAGCTATAACATGCATGTTCTCACCTATTTTGATAACGGTTTCCGCTGTGTCACCACTTCCGAAAAAGTAGGCGCAGTCAACAGTGTCGAAGATATGAAAGGCCTCAACATCCGCACACCGGAAAATCAAATTGTGATGGAAACCATGTCCGCACTCTCCGCCAATCCGAAAAGCTATCCGTTCGCTGAACTCAAACAGGCACTTGCAGACGGCACATTCGACGCACAGGAAAACCCGATTCCTGTCATCTATAACAACAAACTTTACGAAGTACAGAAATATCTTTCCGTTACCAATCACAGCTATGATGCAATGCCTTTAACCATCCGGCAGGATATCTGGGAAAATCTCACTCCCGAATATCAGGAAATTATTTCTTCTGCCGCAAAGGATGCCGGCGCACAGAACCGTACGCTCGTCAAACAGCAGACCGCTGATTTTGTCAAGAAACTCGAAGATGCCGGTATGGAAATCGTCTACCCCGATTTGAAGCCCTTTCAGGAAGCCACTTCCGGCGTGAAAGAAATGTTCTCTGCTGTCTACGGACAAGACCTGCTTGATTATCTCGAAAATGAAATCAAATAATCTGATACAAAAAAATCCGCTCCGATTTCCGGAACGGATTTTGAATATTTCTTTGATAAGAACAGAAAACTTATCTCTTGGAAAACTGCGGTGCACGACGAGCAGCTTTGAGACCGTATTTCTTTCTTTCCTTCATTCTGGGGTCACGTGTCAGGAAACCTGCGCTCTTGAGTGCCGGACGAAGGTCAGCATCATACTGAAGCAGGGCACGGGAAATGCCGTGACGGATTGCACCAGCCTGACCTGTTACGCCGCCGCCTGCTACTGTGCAGATAACGTCAAACTTTTCGAGTGTATCTGTCAGGTTCAGAGGCTGACGAACGATTAATTTCAGTGTTTCCAGTCCGAAATAATCATCAATTGTTCTGCCGTTGATAATGATATTGCCGTTGCCGGGAACTAATCTTACTCTGGAAACGGAATGTTTTCTTCTGCCTGTACCATAGTGGTATGCAACTTTCGGTTCGTACATTTATGTTTGCCTCCTTTGATTAAAATTCGTAAACTTCGGGCTTCTGAGCAGCGTGCTTGTGTTCTGCACCTTTTACGGTACGCAGACGCTTGAGCTGATTTGCACCCTGTGTATTGTGGGGCAGCATACCTGTAACAGCGATTGTCATAGCTCTTTCAGGATTTTCTGCCATTAATTTCTTATAAGAAATTTCCTTGATACCGCCAATCCAGCCGGTGTGCCAGTAGAACTTCTTCTGTTCGAGCTTTTTACCAGTCAGGATAGCTTTTTCGCAGTTGATGATGATAACATGGTCACCGCAGTCAGCATGGGGTGCAAAAGTGGGCTTGTGCTTGCCTCTGAGCAGGACAGCAGCCTGTGCAGCCACACGACCGAGGGGCTTATCTGTTGCATCTAAAATATACCATTTACGGCTGATTTCATTTGCCTTCGGCATTGTAGTAGACATGAAATTTTCCTCCATTTTATTTTAAATTTTTAAGAGAATCCATGCTTGCGGAGTTTATCGGGCACGGGGATACCGGATAGGGCAAGCATGAGCATTGACAGCCGGTTATTCTGCAATGCCATACAATTTATATTATAACTGCTTTTTCCGGACTTGTCAAGTATTTTTTTCAAATTTATGCAAATTTTTTTGATTTCAATCGACAGAAGCGATAAAACCGGAATGAGGATATAATTTTATTTCATGCGGAGTATCTTCACGGAACAGAACGTTATATTTTGCATAATCTTTTCGGGAAATCTGAGAAATATATTCTTCATTATCATCTGTTCTGCTATTTTTATTATAGCAGATAAAAAAATTTTGTCAAATCAAAATTTTTTTGAAAAAACACTTGACAAATCAAAAAAAATATGCTATTATATAAAAGATGGGTCGCCATCAATACCCCGTAAGGTCTGGGTGTGGCGCAGTTGGTAGCGCGCTACCTTGGGGTGGTAGAGGCCGTGGGTTCAAGTCCCGTCACTCAGACCATATTAGCACCCCAATTTTGATACAATCGAAGTTGGGGTGCATTATTCTGCCTAAATGCTGATAATACGCTGATTTTTATGGCAATTGGAAACGATAGAGAGTATAACAGGGCGAAAATGCGGAAATAAACCTCAAAAGTCAATGATAGCAGGAGTAATCGTTGATTTTTGTAACGAAACGCAAAAAATCTGGAAACAGGCATAAAAATAGGGCTGTGTACGTGCCGATTCCTAACAAGTAACAAAAAAGGGGGGGTATATTATATTTTTGAATATCAAATCATTCGGTGCTGTTGGTGACGGAAAAGCCGATGACACCGAGGCGCTGAAAAAGGCACTTGCTTCGGGAATGCCAGTATATTTTCCTACTGGCATCTACCTTGTACATCAGCAGCTCACAGCCGACAGACTCTCGGTGTATTGGTACGGAGCAGGCAGCAGCAGTGTGATACGGCTGCTGCCAAATATAAATGCTGATAGAGTGACCTCGTTCAGAAATTGTGAGGTATTTGATATGCGCCTTCTACTGTTGCGTGACTGTGGCGAGGTTGAGTTGCATGACCTGACACTCGATGCAAATAAGGAGGCGTTTGCAAGTGATGTGTATGGAGTTGGGTCTTCTAGGAATGATTACACGACTTGCCTGGATATTCACCATGCGGCATCTGCTGTCCTGACGGGTGTTACCTGTTGTGGCGGATTGATTGAAGGTGCCTATATTCTCGCTGCAAAGAAGCTACAGATTGATCACTGTTCTTTCATGGATAACGGCTTTTATCGCCATGATGCATCGGGATTGCAAATAGACGGGCAGATGGCTGAATCCGCCGAAGTTCATATTACCGGTTGCGAATTTAGCAGAAACGGTTTTAACGGACTGGAATTGACAGGCGTAAAGGGTGCAGACATTCGCGATGTTTTGTGCAGAGAAAATGGCTTTGATGGAATTGCTTTCTGGGATGGTAGTAGTTGCTGTCAGGTATCAGGGGCACTTTTGGAAGGCAACAAACGAGCGGGTGTTACATTTAGGCGTAATCATTCTGCCGGAGTATTGGATGTGATGCAGGACTCCACAAGATTCTGCACGGAAAATGTTCTGGAGGAAATTGTTACCATTGGAAACAGATATGGCATTCATTGGGGATGCGCATCGCAAATCAAAATTCACAACTGGCACGGTTCGGATGCGTATTCGCATGGAGTTTGTTTTCTGTATCCCGACAGAGATATTACCGCACGGCTTTCAAATGTCCATCTCTCACCGACAGAGGGCGATATCTGGAATCCTGTGTTTACTCCCGAAGATGGGGAGTTTTATAAAGAATATGGTGCTGTGCCGTGTAGTAATCCCAGAAGGTTCAGACTTGTATATGAATAAATGGTACGGATAGGCATTACAGCCCACTCTCTTTATCAGATCGGTTAGACACCATTTTTTGTCTGAATATGACTATCCAAATTTACCCTCCTAACTATTTCAATAGGAAACGATGGCTTTTACCCAAACAAAAAATGCACCCTCCGAAATAACAGAGGGTGCATTGTATCAAAATAAGCGTTTTTAGCCATAAAAAACAAGCTGATTTATTCAGCTTGTTTTTTTGTTTTTTCATGATTCTTAATCAGACTTATCAGAGCGCATATCGTCAGGATGCTCCCGACAATCGGATAAACAATTATCATCCGGTTCGTTGTTCCGTAAATATCAAGCACACCTTTGAAAATGCTCCCGATTGTGAACGTTGCAATTGCAGAATTCCAGAGATTCAGAAAGATACCGTCCGGCTGAATCCGTTTCAGTGCCAGAATACTGTAAAGCAGTGCGCCCATGCCTAACGGAATCGCAAAGGCATAAATCATATAATAAGAGTAGACTTCATGACTGAAATGTTCGTAAACCGCCCCGAAAAATGCAAACCATGCCGAAACTATCAGATTTCCGAGAATGTGTTTCAGCAGTCTGTTATCCGATGTATACAATGTCACTCACTTCCCTTTCCTTGATTTTTCCGCTGGTGGTCGGCTGATTGATAACTTCGCCATTGAAATACATGGTCGATGAACCGCCTCCGTCCAGATTATAGGCTGTTTTGACTCCTAAGCCCTGCATGAATTCTGCAAGCTGATACAGCGATAAGCCTTCGCTTTCGGATGTTCTGCCGTCAGATACCACAAATACATAATGATTGCTGTCAATAATGCCGATGGCTGTCCGTGGATTGCTTGCCATTGCCTTTCCGACTTCCTGATTCTGCGTGACAGTAATATTTCCATCTTCAATCAGACCAGGGCCAAAACTGAATGCCTGCCATACACCCATAGAAACCAGTTCTTCGGCGGTATAATCATCCGGACTGATAACCTGCATTGTGCCGTCCGCATAGATGCATAACACATCATTCGAGCCTTTTGTGTCCCGATAAACAACACCGTTCCGGATAACATAACCTCTTTCCTGTGTGCCGTAATAATCGCCGTTAATTGCCAGAACTGCGTTATGTGCTTCTGCTATGGAGGAGGTTTTCTCTGTGATGTTCTTTCCGTAGGTATCATCCGCAAAAGCCGTCTTGAGATATTCCGCTGATGAAAGCACGACATCCGCGACATAGATTCTGGTATTGTTTTCATAATATTCTGTAAGCGTAATTTTACAGTTTTCGTCCTGATATGTCTTATCTCCGGAAGTTTCCGGCTCTGTAGTGATGACTGTATCTGATTCTGTTGTTTCCTGTTCTTCCTGACTGCTGTGCCGTGAATGCTTTCTTCCTGATGGAGAAGCATTCTGTTCTGTTTCGATAACAGAAAATTCTGTTTCCGTAGTTTCTTCAGTCAGGGCATTGGCAGAGATATCTTCAAATAAAGAAGTATTCATCTGCGTGGTATCCGTTTGATAGGTTTCTGTCAATACGAATGTATCCAGCGAGATATAGACTGTAAAGGCTGTCAGTGCCAGCCCGTAGCATACCGCCCAGAGATTTTTCTTCTTCATGAAACATGTTCCTTTCTGAAAATAAATTTATGCTGAATCAGATAACTGCATACAAATAAAATCATTTCCGTGAGTATCTTCGCAAGATACGCATTCAGCCCGATAACGGCAAAGCCTTTCAGAATCAGCGTATTGCACAGCAGTATCGCCCCGGCAAGCAGAAAATATTTTACGGCTGATTTTCCTGTATTCCCCTGCGAACGGAAGACTAACTTCTTATTGAGCGTATAGTTCACGATACTGCTGAAAATTCTTGCCATGACATTCGAGAGTGTCAGCATTCCGGTCAGTGCCGAAAGCAGACAGAACAAGCCGTAATCTATCAGAAAGCTAATAAAAGAAGATGCCGAAAATTTCAGAATTTCTTTATAAATCCTGAACGAATCCCGGACAGCATGAAAATGTGACGAGGCATTTTCATTCAGATAAACTGTTGAAATCCAGACTTCCCGAATCGGGATTCCGGTTTTGGCAGAATACATCAGAACATTCATTTCATATTCATAACGGCTTCCCTCGACAGAAAGCATTTTTTCCGTGAGCTGATTTGTAAATGCTCTTAATCCGGTCTGTGTATCATAAACTGATACTCCCGAACATAACCGATAAACTGTTCTTGTCACAGCATTTCCGAAACGGCTTCTTAACGGGACACGGCCTTCAAATTTCCGGCTTCCGAGCACCAAGCTTTCCGGATGCTGTTCGGCTTCGGTGCATACATTCAGGATATCCTGAATCTGATGCTGACCGTCCGCATCAGCGGTTACTATCAGATAAGGTTCTTTTATTTGTTCCATGATATAGCGCATTCCGGTTTTGAGGGCTTCGCCCTTGCCCTGATTGATTTCATGCGTGAGTACAACCGACTTGACAGATGCCAGCCGGAAGATACTTTCATATTTCTGACCGCTTCCATCATCTACAGTAATCACTGTAAAATTCCGTTCTGCCAAGCCCGAAATCACCTGTATTAATTCCTTATCCGGCTGATATGCCGGTATCAATGCGATATGTTTCATCAATAAGCACCTCCGTGAAATAAAAAATGCTTTTTTGTTCTCTATGATTTTATTCTATCAGTAAAAGATTAAAACCAGATTAAAAAAAGCATTTTTTGATATTTATTTCACTTCGGAAGTATGACTGAAAAAGTACTGCCTGTTTCTTCCTGACTCACGGCCGAAACCGTTCCGCCGTGGAATTCTGCAATCTGCCGGACTAAGGAAAGTCCCATTCCAAGTCCCTTTGAACTTCGTGCCTTATCCGAGCGATAAAACCTTTCCCAGATATGAGGAAGTTCCTTTTCAGAAATGCCAATGCCGTTATCCGTTACATACAGACAAACCTGATTTGCATTCTGTTTCAGCTCCACGCGGACAAAACCGTTTTCCCGGCCGTACCGGACAGCATTCTGTATCAGATTGCTGATTAACAGCATAAATAATTCTGGATTGCCGTTAAGCATGATATTTTCTTCGAGCGATTCTGTGACAGTGATATTTTTATCTGCAATCAGACGGAAATCTTCACAGACAGAAAAAATCAATTCTGTCAGATTCAGATTCTGCTTCTGATAGCGTTCTGTTTTCTGTTCCATGCGCGTGAAAATGAGAAGTGTTTCAATCATGCCAGACATTCTGTAGCCCTGTTTCTGGACAGATGCCAGTGCCTGCAAGACTTCCTCCGGATTGCCGGCATTATCGAACGCATAGTCACACTGCGCCAGAATGACTGAAACAGGTGTTCTCAGCTCATGAGAAGCATTTGATGTGAACTGCTTTTCGGCCTCGAAATTGTTCTCAATACGGTCGAACATGGCATTGATAGTATGTGCCAGCATATCGAGTTCATCTTCTGAACCCGTTGTCGGAATGCGCTTTGTCAAATCTCCTCCGGTGCGGATAGCATCTGCTGTATAGCTGATAGTTCTGACAGGTCTGAGAAACCTGCCTGTCAGCCAGTATCCTCCTGCAAAGGCTGTTATCAGCAAAAACAGAAACCCTAACAGCACAGAACCATGATTTTCAATCACACCGCTGAAGCTGTCTTCTGCCGGAATCATCCCCCGGATATAATAATCATCACTGTGCCGGATTTTGACCCACTCATCATAGTAATAATAATTCCTGCCGGAAATTTCTATTTTCTGCGGGGAATTCTTTTCACAATACGAATATTCATCCAGTTCCGGATATAAAAACAATCCCATAACCTGTTCGCCGTCTTCGGTATAAATCATAAGCTGGACATCATTGTCATAGAAATCAGAATTGGCGAGTTCTTCTGTATTTCCCCCGGCCAATGCCGACTGATAGCGTTTTTCGCTCTCCAGAAGAAAGGCGAATTCTTCGACCGTTTCCGTGAGAGTGTTCTTAATCAGTTTTTTATCGGCTTTCTGATAGGCTGTCAGCATCACAGAGAAAAATACAATGCAAATCACAGTCAGCACCAGCGTGAACCACAGCGTGATTTTTAATTTCAGGGATTTGCGCTTCTTCATGGCTGAATTCTCATGACATAGCCGATACCCCGGACAGTATGCAGAAGCTTGATTTCGGCATTTTCGTCAATTTTCTTCCGGAGATAGTTCATGTAGACATCCACAATTTTCTCACCGCCGTCATAATCATAGCCCCAGACATGATTCAGAATCTTTTCCCGGCTGAGAATTTTATTTTGATTTATCATCAGATATTCCAGAAGATTATATTCTTTTCCGGTCAGGGTAATTTCTGCATTATCCCGGCTGACAATATGACTTTCCGTATCGAGTGTGAGTGTGTCCAGTTTCAGGACACTGCTGACAATTCCGGATGCTGTTCTTGTAACGGCCATAATCCGGGCAATAAGTTCTTCAAATGAAAACGGCTTGACAAGATAGTCATTCGCTCCGATATTCAGCCCTCTGACTTTATCAGAAACAGTATCTTTCGCTGTCAGGAAGATGACAGGCGTATTCTTTCCGGATGCCCTTAATTTCTGCACAACTGTGATACCGTCCATTTTCGGCATCATGATATCCAGAACAGCAACAGCATAATCCATATACTGCAAATGTTCAAGCGCATCTTCACCGTCAAAGCAGGATTCCACAGAAAAGCCTTCGGAACGCAGTTTCTTGACAATGACTGCATTCAGGTCTGTTTCATCTTCAGCAATCAGAATTTTCAAGACAATTCATCTCCGTTTCTGATATCAGAACTCTGTCACAAGTCCGACGATATATTTCATAATCATCAGCGCATCACTTGAATCCGGCGCATCATTGTGATTCACATCAGAAGCCTTTAATTGTAAAGCTGTCAGTTCTTCTCTCCCGAGAACTGCCTTATTGATAGTAATCACATCCAGAATATCAATACTGCCGTCCAGATTTGCATCACCAAGCAGAAAAGATTCTTCTGCCGGAATTACTGTCACATTGACTGAAAGTGTTTTTCCGTTTTCCAGCATGGCATAAACAGTTGCTGTTCCGGCTTTGATAGCTGTCATCGTTCCGTTTTCGGAAACGGTTATTATCTCCGTATCGGAAGAAACCCATGTCACAGAGCCTTCATAGTCAGGAATCGACAGTGCCATAGAAGAACCTTCTGTTAATTCCGTATTTTTTGCCTGAATTTCAGGCGATTGAACTGTAATTTTGCAGACAGCGGAAACATCTCCGGCAGTAGCAGTGATTTCGGCTGTTCCGGCGGAAACTGCTGTGATAATGCCTGCACTGTCCACTGTCACAATGCTTTCATCAGAAGAATTCCAGACTGCAAGTGTATTATAGACTTTCTGATTATTGGCAGAAGTAAATGCAAGCTGGGTTTTTGTTCCGGAAATCAGTAAAAGTTCCGTTTTATCCAGATAATAATCATAACTCACTTCAACGGATGTTTCTGCTTTTTTGTCTCCGGCGACGACAGTAATCACGGCCGAACCATTTCCGACTGCCGTTACAAGGCCATTTTCGACCGTCACAACGCTGGGATTGCTGGATGTCCAGAGAACTTCCCCATCATAATTGACTCCGAGCTGTGCAGTTTCGGTATATTCTGTAAATTTCAGAACTTCCTGTTTAGATTCTTCGGTATTCTCTGTTTCTTTCTGAGAGGCTTTGCAAGTTACCGAACAGCTTACAGTCACATCTCCGGCAGTTGCGGTGATTTCGGCTGTACCTTCTGAAAGTGCTGTGATAATGCCGTTTTCATCTACTGTTGCGATATTCTCATCAGAAGACTTCCAGACAGCAAGTCGATTATAGGCTTCTTTCGTATGCACGGAACAGAAAGACAACTGCTTCTGAGTGCCTGTCTCGATTGTAAGTTCTGTCTGGTCGAAATAATAATTATATTCGACAGTGACCGGAATTTCCGCACGGCGGTCACCGCTGACAGCATAAATCATGGCTGAACCGTTTCCGACTGCTGTCACAACACCGTTTTCGACTGTTGCGACGCTGGTATCACTGGAAAGCCATGTCAGTTCTCCGCCCAAATCAATGCCGAGCGTGGCGGTCTGGGTATATTCTGTTAATTCCAGAATCTGCTGTGGAGTAGATTCTTCTGCCTGTACAGTAAACATCTGCTGACCCTGATACAGATATTCTCCGCCGGAAATCAACAGCACGGCAAGCACTGCCGCGCAGATTCGTTTGCATAAATACATAATCTTTACACTGCTACTCAAAATATGGACAAATATACCCATATTGAGAAAATTCCTGCTTCGTCCTGTATGCTTTTGACAGTGGCAAGCCACTGTCTACTCACAAGTTCGTGTACAGTCCACAGGCGTAAATTCCCGTATAGCCTACGGTACATATCTATCATTGCTTTATTGTGCAATTTGATAAATCTGACAATCTCTCAAATTCAGACTTGCATTGAAATCTCTGTCTGCTGTATATCCACATTCAGAACAAAGATAGATTCTATCCGATAATTTCAAATCAGATTTGATACAGCCGCATTGATGGCACAATTTGCTTGACGGATAAAATCTGTCCGCTAATCGGAGTGCAATCCCATATTTTTTGCATTTTGAAGTTATCTTTGCTCTGAAATCAAAGAATTTCTGCTGTGCAATTGCTTTTGAAAGATGTCTGTTCTTCATCATTCCCCTGATATTCAGATTTTCAAGTGTCATCCACACCGGCTTGGTTTTCACCAGTTCAGAAATCACTTTGTTGATATAATCAGTTCTGATACAGTCAAGTCTGTGATGAAACCTTTGTACTTTCAGCGTTTGTTTCCGGATATTCTGCCGAGTAGCTTCTCCTTTCAGGTTATTTGGTAATTTTTTCAGACTTTCGTATTTCCTCGAAAGTTTTCTATGCTGTCGTTTCAGACTTTTTTCAAGTTTTCTGATATGGACAGATTTGTTGATATTTGCAAAGAATCTGCCGTCTGAACAGACTGCAAATTCTTTCACACCTAAGTCAATGCCAATTCCGAAATCATTCAGAACAGGTTTTTCAGGTTCAGTTTCTTCCACTAAAACAGAAACATAATATCTTCCTGCTTTCATGGAAATTGTTCCGCTTTTAATTGTATGTGTTTCTGAATTTGCCGGAATATAGCCTTTTTCTTTCAGCTTTACCCAATCCAGAGTGGGAATTCTGATTCTGTGCCGTTCGCAGGAAACCGGCTGTTTTGTTCCATTCCTTACAAAATACATTTTCACATCAGAATTTCTTTTCTTCTTCCATCTGGGAAATCCGGTTTTGTGTTCAAAAAAGTTTCTGAATGCTCTCTGGGCATTCATGATGCTCTGCTTTACGGATTTGCTGCTGACTTCCTGAGTCCATGAGAATTCAGGATTTTGCAGAAGATATTCATTGTTCAGCCATTTTGAAAAGTCATAGCCTGAAACAAATCCTTCTTCTTTTTCATAGATTTCTTTATTATGTGCAAGATAAAAATTATAGACGAATCTGCACACACCGATTGTTCTGTGAATAATTTGTTTTTGTTCAGATGTAGGAAAGATTTCAGTTTTATATGCTTTCAGCATTCTATCACCTCTTAAGCACATTTTAACACTTTTTTTCTACATTTGTCTATGCTTTCCCCTCCTGTTCAGAAACTCCTCTTAAATATATAAAATCACTAACTTGATTTTAGCATAGTTTTTCTGATTTGTCAAGAAAAAATCCCCTGAAAACAGGGGATTTTCAAATATCAGATTAATAATTCTTGATAGTATCAGCACTGAAGAAGCTGTCGCTCTCGGTGAAGTAATCGTTGGTTTCCATAGCATTTCCAAAATCGTCTTCTTCGTCATCATCCAGAAGCTTTGCACCGCACACGCTACAGAACTGGAATTTCTGGTCAACTTCGGCATCACATTTCGGACAAATTTTGCATCCCCGGATACTGTTGAGCTCCTTACGCATCTGCATGATTCTCTTTCTTCTGGTGTCCACGTCATCGCAGAGCACTTTCAGTACAGCACGGTCTTCATCAGGATTCTTGTAATATTTTTTGCCAATATCGGCAAATACTTCTACAATACGTTCTTCCTCGTAAAGAATTTTTCTCTTGAGGTTGTTGACTTCGGCAGCATTTTTTGCGTTTTCGCTGACACCACGGGTGGCATTATCGAACACACCGCCGAGAGTCTCAAAAATATTAGGCATAAAGATTCAACTCCTAGATTAAAAAATTCAGATTTTCCTGACGAACAGGATTCATGTTATTTCTATTTTATCATAAATCACAATAGTTGTCAAGAGATTTCAGAAAAATTTTATGCTTTCCACAAGCAGGGAGTTTTATTCTTCGACAGGTGCAAAACGAATGCGGATTTTCGGCATTTTTTCGAGTGTCGTGTAAGTATTGAACAAATCAGAGGGGTCATTCTCGCCGGATGCCGGAGGCGCAAAGAGTTTGAGGGTCATATTGGCAGAGCCAGAAAGCGGATTTTCATAGAAAGCAGACATCAGGTCAATGCATTTTGCTTTCGGAGATTTATAGAACCAACGGCCGTTGAGTTCCATCATATAATTATTATCATCCTCGAAATAGACTTCGCAGAATACCGGATTTTTCTCGAAATACAGAGGAATGGCGACACCGTCAGCATCTTCCGAATTGCCCCAGCGGAGCTGAACAGGGAGCTGTACTTCTTCGCCCTGTGTCATTTCCGGCAGGAAGCGTTTGGTATGAATCAGATTCTTGTAAGTCTGCAAAACAGGCTGTGCAATGCCGACATCCGGGTTATTTGGGTCTTCGATTTCGAGGCCGAGCCGTCCTCTGTCACGGAACTGATAGAATGTAAAGGCTTTGAACCAGTCGGCATTGTCTTCGTCGAGAATATCGCAGAATTCCTGTACCATAGAGGCCTGGTCATATGCGCCGGTAACGTCACCGTCGGCATTGAATTCTGACATAATCATTGGTTTGGCTTCACCGTTGTTGAGTTCCTTGAATCTGCCGAAACTTGCCTTTGTCATTTCGTAAATATCAAGTACTTTGCTCCGGCTGTGGGAATTTCCTCCGCGTTCTGCAACATCATAAGGCCAGCCCCAGTGGAGTGCCATATATTTATCAACAGACCAGATGTCTGCTTCCGGAATGGTCTGGGCGAATTCTTCTTCTTTTTCGATTTTGCCTGTTTCGGGATTTTCCACACCGCCGATGCAGATAATTGTCTGCACATTGGGGGCATTTTCCTTGATAATTCTGGAGGCGCGTACAAAGAAATCTGCTACTTCCTGATAGCTTGCCCGCTTGTTGAAGCTGAACCAGTTTCCGGTAGCTTCATGATTGATGCGCAGGAATACCCGTCCGAATGTTCTCAAATCCTGTCCGATAGCGACAAGATGTTCATCTGAAACATGGGGGTCAATGGTGAGTGTCAAAGTCACATCCTGACCATGAGCGCGGACTTCGCGCATATAGGTGAAAGGCTCGTCGTCGCGAGTGCCGTTCAGACCGCCTTTATAGGTGAAATAATCATCATAGGGGAAATCCCATGCAAATTTAACATCCGGATTTGCATGCACAACGCTGGCACGTCCCGGAAAGCCCTCATCCAATGGGTAATAGCAGTACATCAGGCTGATGCTTCTGTGAGGTCTGCCGAGCGTATGCAGAATATAATCCTGATTGACATATTCACCGCGTTCGCTTCCGTCTCCGAGGTCAACAGCGCACTGAGCCTGCCCCATGTGTAACTGATATATTTTTTCCATACAATCACATTCCTTATCTGTTATTTTAAGAAAATCATCATTCTCAATTAGTAATATTATACAGGATTTGCCCGGAACTTGTCAATAGTTTTCTGAAATATTTTTCACCACATAAAATCCTGTTCAGGTGCTTTTCTCATGAAGATTTCGGGCTGGGTATCCTGTTTTTTCTGTTCGGGCTTCTGTCTGGAAGCTTCATAATTCTGCATCAGTTCATAGCAATACTGATAGAAACCGAACACATCCGAGAGGGTTTTCTGTATTTCAGCAGTCAATTTTTCACTACAGAGAAACTTTCTGTCTGTGATGCTTTTTTCTGCAACAAGGCTTTTCTTCTTGAAATACGGCAGAAGTTCTTGATTCTCACAAGGTTTGGGGTGTTTGTATTCTTCGCCTGTCAGGGAAATCTGTTTCTTTTCGAGTTCTGAAATCAGATTCAGAAATGTTTCTGCTGATTCAGCAATCTGATTTCTGAAAAACTCCATAAATCTGGGTTCAGGGCTGGAAATCCGAAAGCCGAATTTTGCTCCTTCCGGCGAAATTTCAAAAAATAAAGTCGGTGTCTGACTCCAGTAAACCGCCTCATGACGGATATAAATCCAGAATGTATCCCGATAGTGCAGATACGGCGGAAAATTCGCATCCCGATAAATCCGTGCGGTCTTGTGCATCATCTCATATTTTTTATAAGGCTGATATAACTCCTCACTCATGGCTTTCAAAGGTTCATAAACTGCATTCAGATAGACTTCCTTATGCTTTTCAAACCATTCTTTTTCGTTATGACTGCGGATTCCGGCGAGGAATTCCAACATTTCTTCTGTAATATACTGCATTCAAAAACTCTCCTTTTTCTCTGTATTATGCTTATTATACCATGAAACAAGTAAATCTTCAATCTCTGTTTTTTCAAAAACCAAACATAAAAATTTGAATTTTTTGTGAATTACACCAAAAAATGTTACAATTCATTGACACCATTCCAGATTTATAGTATAATAATCTTGAAATTTCACGAACCGTAAATAAATCTAAAATGGAGGTTTTTATGAATACATTAACTGGTGCTCGACTTCTGGGAATGCTGACCGCCGGAGCAGCTTCCTGGGTACTCATTTCCGGCACTCTGACTGCATCCGCAGTAGAATATCACAGCCCTGCCGATTATATCTTCTATGATGCTGACGGCAATGCTTACTGCAAAGAAAATAACCAGGTGAAAACAGGAAAATTCAGTCTGCAACCCAATTATCTCCTCGGCGATACCAATGCCAACGGCGTGGTAGACGGCTCAGATGCGAAAGAAATTTTACTTGCATCTGCATTTGCAGGTATCGGTGCTTCTCCGGAAGACGAACTCAACAACGAAACTTATGCTCTGCTGTTTGCAGATATCGACGGCAACGGCCAAGTTAATTCCATAGATGCTGCCCGTATTCTGACTTATGTCGCCGGAGAAGGCGCAAAACAGAATCCTAAACCGCTTGGATTCAACTATTATTATGCTGACGAAAACGGCTTCTTCCAGAAAGGTTTCATCAAAGATGCCCAGACAGGAGAAACTTACTTTGCAGATGATAATTATCATTTGGTTTCCGGCTGGAAAACTATTGATAATATCCGCTATTATTTTGATGATGAATGCACTATGGCATCCGGTGTCACCGAAATCGACGGCAATCGTTATTATTTTGATGAAAACGGCATTTATCAGACAGGCCTTGTGACTGCTTCGGACGGAAATACTTATTACCTGAACAGCGACGGTATCATGCAGTACGGTCAGCAGACCATCAACGGCAAAGAATATTATTTCTCTACCGAAACAGGTGCTATGACTGTTTCGGTGACTGCCGGCTGGACTGTCAAGAACGGCAAAACTTATTATATCAACGAAAACGGCACAACTCAGACAGGCTGGCTCACCGTTGACGGAAAAACTTATTATCTGGATGCTTCCACAGGCGAACGTCTTTCCGGATGGCAGAAGCTTCTGCCTTCAGCAGATTCCCTCCCGGCAGGATGGAAGCCCGATTATAACAACAGTGACAACTGGACACAGGAAGACTGGAGCAGATACTATCTGTATATGGGCTGGGATTCTGACGGACAGAGACAGGAAGCTTCCTATTATTACTTCTCGACGGAAGATTTCACCATGCAGACAGGCTGGCTGACGCTTCCCGAAGGTAAATATTATCTGGATGCTGACGGCAGAAGACACACCGGAACTCTCGAACTTGACGGAAAAACTTATCAGTTTGATGAAAACGGTCTCCTGACTGTCCAGACAGAAACAACAACAACTACTACAACAGCTTCCACAACAACAACCACTACTACTGTCAAAACTGAAGGGACAAGCACAACGGCTTCTGCTGTCAAGAGCAATTATGATATTCCTGCTGATGTCAGAACTATGCTTGACAACGCAAAACTCACCCCCGGTATCAGACATATTGATGTCAAGAACCGTCAGAACGGTCTGCCCTATACCACAGACCCCGACCTTAAAAACGGCATCACTCTGACAGATAAAGATTACCAAATTATTGAAAAATTCGCTGCGGAACACTTCACTGATGACATGACACTTTCTGAACGTCTCTATGTCACATGGTGGTGGATTCACTGCAATGTAGATTATGCTTATGCAGGAACAAAATGGAATACCATTTCCGGAAAATCCTATGTAGATGCTGTTTTCAATTACAAGCTTGGTCAGTGCGTACAGTATAACGGTGCAATGGCTGCTGTACTCGCTTACTACGGCTTTGATGTCTACATGGTAAAAGGCTGGGTTTATCCGGAAACAAAATCCGGTCAGCACTACTGGACAGAAGTCATGATTGACGGCAAAAGATACTATGTCGAAACCGGCAACCGCGGAAAAAACGGCGACAAATGGCAGTATTTCTTCATTGATGCCGAAAAGGTAGACTATACCGCTACTACCTGAATCTGAATCAAAAAAATATATCTGCTGTATGAAACACATACAGCAGATTTTTTTATATCTCCAGTCCGACAATTTTTTTCATAATCATGAGAGAATCTGTTGCATCTGGAATACCATTGCCGTTGAGGTCAGCGGTTTTCACCTGCAAATCGGAAAGATTTTCCTTTCCGAGCACGGCTCTGTTGACAGTAATTGCATCCAGAATGTCAATGCTCCCGTCGAGATTCGCATCTCCGGGAAGATATTCCGTCTGGGGTTCTGTTGTGGGTTCAGGTTCTTCTTCTGCGGGGGTGACAGTAATTTTTCCGTCATTCCAGATAACAGAACCAGTTTCCGCATAATTGGTATTTGTTCCGTAGTTATACCAGAGCTGTATTTTAGAGGCATCTGACGGCGACTGTGTCAGATAACGCACAGAATACGTATCCCCTGCCTTAGCGGTTTCCGGAAGCTTTACCAGCAGAAGCAGAATATTAGAATTCTCATAATAATATACTGATGTGCTTGCCCATGTCAGCCAGGCATAACTCTCTGCACCGGGAACGCTTGCGCAGGACATATCCATAGAAATCGATTCGCCGTAAAGGTCAGCATAACTGCTTCTTGTAACAATACTGAAACGACAGCGACTGTCCACATCAATTCCGAATTCCACTGCATTGAGATTGACATTCTGCGCAAGGCGGACGAATACCGGAACTTCATAATCAGAATTTTTCAGTCTTGTCAGGCTGATATCTACTTGGTCAATGGAAATTGTAATATCAGATTTTGCGGAAGCCTGCACCGGAACGGACACGGCACACCCTGCGAGAACGGAAGCAAGCAGGGCAATCTGTTTTTTAATGTCATATTTCATGTCTCAAATCTCCTTTTCTTTATGTTTCTTTCTTATTTTATCATAGATAACAGAAGATTGCAAGTAGTTCAGGATATTTATTTTTTTCCAGCAGAAATTCTGAAAAATATTGACAAACCGGAAAAGCTGTGCTATAATAATCGAAGTATGTTATTTTTTTAACAAAACATGTTATTTTTTTAACAAAGGAGCTATGATTCATGAAATTAGAAAGTTTTAAAAGCATTTTCGCCAAAGCCGTCCTGTCCGGCCTTCTGATTGGCATCGGCGGAACAGTCTATCTCGCTGTGGAAAATAAATATCTCGGTGGTTTTCTGTTCAGTCTGGGGCTGTTCACAATTCTGCGATACAGCTTCGCACTGTACACCGGAAAAGTTGGCTACATTCCGGAACGAAAGCCGATTTATCTGCGGGAAGTCGGCATTACTCTGCTGGGGAATATCGTCGGCACAGGCATTACTGCGGTATTGATTCGCCTTTCCCGGACGGGCGCGACTGTTCATGAAAATGCCCTCAATGCCATGCATACCAAAATGGGAGACGGATTCGCAAGCCGTTTGATTCTGGGGCTGTTCTGCGGTCTGCTGATGTTCATTGCTGTCGATAACGGCAACAGATGCAAAGCTGAAAAACAGGATATGTCCTTTGTATTCGGCACGGTTCTGCCGATTATGGTGTTTATCTTCTGCGGATTCAATCATTCTGTGGCGGATTGCTTTTATTTCTTCTCGGCGATAGATTCGCCGAATATGATTCTGCCGGGTATCGGCTATATTTTAACAGTTGTAGCGGGAAACGCACTGGGCGGTATGCTGATTCCGCTGGGAATGAAACTTTTCGATAAGGCTGACAAGAAAACCGCATAAAACCGATAAAATCACTTATTTCTGCTAAAAACGGAAATAAGCGATTTCTTTTATGATTTGACAAATAATAAGTTTTATGATATAATATATCTGGGTGAGGACAAGCTATGCAGTATCTGGTAACTTTTTTAGAGGGAATTGTTTCGTTTATTTCGCCCTGTATGCTTCCTCTGCTTCCGTTATATGTGATGTATTTTTCCGGAAATCAGAAAAGCCGGGGGCATACGCTTGCAAATGCATGTGTATTTGTACTGGGATTTATGCTGATTTTCACAGCAATGGGACTGTTCGCCGGAACACTCGGCAGTCTGCTGACAGCTCATGCCTTACTGGTCAAACTCCTCTGCGGTGGAATGATGATACTGCTTGGACTGAGTTATCTGGGACTGTTTCAGATTTCTTTTCTGAAAGGCTATTCCGGAAAAGTGGAAATCACCGGGCTGTTTTCTTCTTTTGTGTTCGGGATTATCTATGCTGTGAATTTAACGCCGTGCATTGGTGTGTTTCTGGGGTCGGCACTGATGATGGCATCTGTTTCGGCAAATGCCGGAAAAGGTGCAATTCTGCTGATGCTCTATTCTCTGGGGCTGGGAATTCCGTTTCTGATTTCGGCAGTACTGATTCACGAACTGGAAATGACGTTTGATTTCATCAAGAAAAATTATCATATTATCAATAAAATTTCCGGTGCATTTTTAATACTCGCCGGCATTGATGTGATAATTTTTTCGTAATCTTTGAGGAGAGACATCCATGAAAAAAGGTAAAAATCTGCTGATTTTATCGGCATTGCTGATAGTTCTGCTGGGCGGTGCAGGGCTTGCCTATTCCCGATTAAGCAGGAATACCGCTCCGGAGAGCGTTTCCGAACTGCCGGAAACAGAACAGATACAGGAAAATCAGGAATCACAAAATTCTGAACTGCCGTTTGCGCCGGATTTCACATTTCTGAATGCCGACGGTGAAGAAGTTCGTCTTGCTGACCTGACCGGAACACCGGTTCTGATTAACTTCTGGGCGACATGGTGTCCGCCGTGCCGGGAAGAACTGCCTTATTTTGAAAAAGCGTATTCTGAATACGGCGAAACAGTACAATTCCTGATGATGAACGAAACTGACGGTGTTCGCGATACGGTTGATTCTGCAAAGGAATTCTGCGAGGAAAATTCCTACACCTTTCCGGTTTGTTTCGATACCAAGGGAGAAGGTGCAAGAGCCTATTCCGTGCTGTCGATTCCGCTGACGGTATTCCTCAATGCCGAAGGTCAGCTTGTCTATCAGCATATTGGCGCACTGACCGAAGAAGACTTACTCTCCATGCTGGCGCGCCAGACAAATTAAAAAATCTAAATTTTACAGAAAGGAGTGACCCACATGCAGGAAATTACACTGAAAATCAACGGCATGATGTGTCCGCATTGTGAAGCCAATGTAAAAAAGTGCCTGGAAGCGTTCCCGAAAGTGGCAGAAGCACTTCCCAGCCATACTGAAAATCAGGCTGTTGTGAAACTCAATGCCGAACTGACCACACAGGAACTCGGCGAACTCAAACAAGCTGTGACAGATGCCGGCTATCAGATTGCTGAATAAAAATTCTCCAGAAATTTCATGTATCATTTTGCAGATGACGGATATACTATCTTTGTTCCGGAACAAAATAATTTCACAAGAGGTATCTGCTGTTATGAACGAAATGAAGAAAAACTCCAATATCAAATGTACAGTTTCTCAGTGCAGAAACAACATGGTGACAGAAGATTACTGCTGTCTGGACTGTATCCATGTCGGTACGCACGAATCTGACCCGACTGTACCAGAATGTGTGGACTGTAATTCTTTTGTCAGAAGAACTGACGGTATGATGGACTAACACCGGAAAGCCCGGCTGTCCCTTCGCATTCTGCCGAGGGACAGCCGATATTTTTTAGTCATTCTGCACAAAAAAACTATCTTGAAAGCAAGCAAAACAGAGAAGGAAACTGCAAATTTTCCGAAAACTATTGAGATAAATTCAAAAATATGTTATAATAAAAACGGGTAGATTTTTTTGATAATCATATAAGGAGGGGTATTTTTTATGTTTGACAAAACAATGACATTCTCTATGGACGACAATGAAGAACTGAAACTCAAGGAAACACTGACGATTGTCTATGATGCATTAGTCCAGAAGGGCTATAATCCGATTAATCAGATTGTGGGTTATATTCTGTCGGAAGACCCGACTTACATAACCACACACAACAATGCCAGAAACCTCATCCGCCATATTGACAGGGACGAACTGCTTCAGGCACTTGTCAAATCTTATTTGAAACATTAAGCATATTTCGGACATTTCTGCGCATACTGTTTCTGCGGTGCTGTTACCGCGGAATTTCACAGGAAAAGAGCGAATGCTTCATGAAATATCAGAAATTGCTTTCAGGGCTGGCCGGTCTGGTTCTGCTGACATGCCCGTGCAGTGTAATAACGGCTTCGGCCGGGTCTGCTGTCGGTTACGGACAGGGCACACAGGTCAATCAGGAGAATATTCCGCTCGGTGCTCTGGAATTTGATGCACAGTATGCAAAATACGGTGCGTATGCAACCACCCCCGACAGAAACAGAATCATCATCACATTTGACCAGGGGTATGAAAACGGTTATACCGCACAGATTCTCGATACTCTGAAAGAAAAGCAGGTCACAGCGGTTTTCTTTCTGACAGGCGACTATGCCAAAAAAGAAACCGAACTGGTCAACCGCATGATTGCAGAAGGCCATATGCTGGGCAATCACGGCATGACTCACGCGAGTCTTCCGCTTCTTGATGAGAAGTCCGCCCGTGAAGAAATCATGAGCCTTCATGATTATGTAAACGAAAAATATCACTATACTATGCAATACTTCCGCTGTCCGTGCGGTGAATATTCCGAACAGGCACTGAAAACAGTACAGTCCTGTGGTTATCGTACGGTTTTCTGGAGCGGTGCGCATGTGGACTGGCTGACGGACAGACAGCCCGACCCGGCGCAGTCTCTGGAAAAACTTACTGCTTCGGCGCACGGCGGAGAAATTCTGCTTCTGCATTCTGTTTCCTCCACGAATGCCGAAATTCTGGGGGAACTCATTGACCGTCTCCGTGACAGAGGCTATACACTTTAACAACAAAACGGCAGGCTTAACAGAAAGCACTGCCGTTTTTGATTGCATTTTTCGCCTTGATGACAATATTCTTATCATTCTCATACGTCAGGATATGAGATGCATACCCGATATCGACCCACCGGATTTCAGAAATTTCATCTTCCTGCGGGATAAAATTATAATTCTTCGCCCTTCCGATAAAATAGACCACTATCTTCTGTGTATCGCGTTTCGGGGAATAGCAAACCGTTTCCCGGAACGTCGGGTCAATCATCACATCGATTGCAGTTTCTTCTTTAATTTCGCGGACAGCGGTTTCTATCTCGGTTTCGCCGGGTTCGATATGGCCTTTCGGGAACGACCAGTGACCGCTGTTGATATGCCGGATGAGGAGAATTTCAATATTTCCGTGATATTTTCTGTAAACAATTGCACCGCACGACTTTTCATGCCGCATCAACTCACACATTCCTTTCTTGACTGCCGGACAGTTTGTAATATTTGTTATGAATATTATAGCATATTCTACCTATTTTGTCCATATCTTTTTTATCAGTTCTAAAAAAATTTTCTGAAAACTGTTTACGAGACTGAAATTTTGTGTTATAATAAAAAAATAAGACACTAACAGAAAGAAGGGTACTTTTATGAACGAGCAAGTCAACACAGAAACGCCTGCCATCAATCCCAAAAATCCCTTTGAGAATGAAACCGAGTTCACGGATTATAATTCCGATTACGGTGAGATTGTACCGCAAATCCGCATGGAGGGCTGTCAGATTCCCCTGCTTCCGAACAGGCAGGAAAAAAGCCGTATCCGGCGGTATGAAAACATTGTCGGCGGTTTTCTGCTGGGGCATTTTGTCCTGATGAATGTCCTGTTCCTGATACTGGGTGAAGGCTTTGTCTGGCTGGTATCGCTGGCGGACGGTGCAATGACGGAACTCCCGGAAAATTATCATTCTCTGGCATGGGAATATTTCAATAATACTTCTTCTTATACGGCAATCATGATGCTCTGCATTGCCGGATGCAGTATCGCCGTAACCTGTCTGGGATGCAAGGCGACGAAAATTCCCATCTCGAATTTATTCCAGACGAAAAATTTCAATTTTGGTCTTGCCATAAGCTACATCATGATAGCCCTGCTGATTCAGACGGCAACCGGATGGCTGGCAATCGGAATTGAAGACCTGCTGGAAGGGGTTGGCATTGCTTCCTATGAGCCGGATTTATCCACATCACAGAACATCAAAAGCGTCATGATGGATTTCATCTACAGTGTGATTGTCGCACCGATTACAGAAGAACTGCTTGTCAGAGGCTTTGTCATGAAAAATCTATGCCGTGTGAGTCAAAGATTCGGTATTGTCATGAGTGCATTTTTCTTCGGGGTGTGGCACGAAAATATTCCGCAGTTTGTGCTTGCATTTGTAGCAGGATGCTTTTTCGGTTATCTGACAGTCAAGCACAATTCGCTGATTCCTTCGATTACCGCACACATGGCAGTCAATCTCTGCGCGACAGTCTTCGATATTCTGGAAACCTATCATCTGGATACTGCCTATGATATATTTGAAGTTTTCTATATGCTGTTAGTCATTGCCGGGGCGGTTCTGCTGATAAAAATGCTGATAACGGAACGTTTTCCGCGGACGACACCGGAGCAGGCGGAACGCGGTGTCCGGATAGCACTGACCAGTCCTCTGCTGATGGGTGTGCTGTTATGTCATATTGGTTCTGCGGTCTTCATGATTATACAGGAAAATATATAAACAAAAAACTCCCATAACGGGAGTTTTTTGTATTATCAGAAAAGCTTCAGTATCGTTTTAAGTGCCTTGTGGTCGCTGACAGTTTCCAGCATTTCGGTTTTTGCTTCAGTGAAACCTTTTGAAACAAGACAGTAATCAAGTCTGCTTTCTTTCCAGGTAGGAGAATTTCTTTTTTCTTCGGGGACTGTATCTTCTAACATATTATAGATTTCTTTGAATTCTGTATTTTCAGCATTTCCAATATCAGTGTTCATGTCTCCAGCGACGAGAATTTTATTGTTTTTATTATCGTCTATGAACTTTTTAATGTCATCCAGCATCTTTTTCCGCTTATTGTCTCTGTCTTTGAAAGGAACATATGCAAAAAAGCATTTAATTTCCTGGTCATTGCATGATAATGTACCTTTTATATGCCTTATATCTGTTTCTGTTTTCTCTCGATTAAAATCCCCCCAATTTTTTTTGACAGCCAGCAAAACACTGCAAGTGTAGTTTTTGTCTTCCTGAATTTCGTCGCCGTCAAATGGTTTAATTATATTAAATTCTTTATTTATTAAATATTCCTCTATCCCCTTCATGCGGGCATAATAAAATTCAGACAGAAACAGTACCTGCAGATGATGGTTTTCTACCAGCGTTCTTACCAGATTCAACGCGACATCATCTATATTTTCTGGTGTCACGCTTTTTATTTTCTGTTTTAACTTTGCAAGCTCCGACTGATAGTCTTCAATGCCCATCATACGGAAATAGCCTTCTAAATTTGTGATTTCCGTATTTGACCAGCCCCTTATGTTTTTAATAGTATTTCCATAAACATTCTGCTGTAAAAAAACAATCTGATTTTCAGTTTCCATAAAAATTCTCCTTATTCTATTGTTTATCTGCTGACAGCATCACGCATCGTGAAAATAACTTCCTGCATGAGTGCAGCTGCCTTCTGATTCGCCAGAAGCTTCACTCCAATAAAAGGCTTTCCTGTACAGGAATACAGAATTCTTCTGCTGTATCTCGCCGACAGCGCGGCAATCTGTTCATTTTTCGGCATCTGGATATAGAACTGTAACGTTCCGCTTCGCTGTGTGATTTCCGTAATGCCCAGAGAAGCTGCCGAATTTCTCAGCAGAGAAACCTTAATCAGCCCCAGAATCGCCGCCGGAGGTTCCCCGTAGCGGTCGATAAGTTCGTCAATCAGTTCGCTTTCGTCGTTCTCATCCCGAACAGTTGCAATTTTCCGATACATATCAATTCTAGAAGCATCACTCTGAATATAATCTTCCGGAATATAGGCTTCTATCTGAATATCCACAGTACAGTTTGAGACTTTCTGAATTTTTTCGCCTTTGACTTCGGCAATGGCTTCATTCAGCATCTGCATATACATATCATAGCCGACTGTCTCCATATGGCCATGCTGCTGACCGCCTAAGATACTGCCTGCTCCTCGGATTTCCAAATCTCTCATAGCAATCCGGAAGCCTGACCCGAACTGTGTGAATTCGCGCATAGCTTCGAGACGTTTCGCCGCGATTTCCGTCAGAACTTTATCTCTCTTGAATAAGAAATATGCATATGCCCGCCGATTGGAACGGCCGACACGTCCTCTGAGCTGATAGAGCTGACTTAATCCCAGTCTGTCAGAATCTTCAATCATCAGCGTGTTGACGTTGGCGACATCCACACCAGTTTCAATGATAGTAGTGCAGACAAGGATATCAATTTCATTCTCGACAACGCTTTGCCAGATATTGGACATTTCCTCCTCAGAAAGTCTGCCGTGTGCCACAGCGATTTTTGCATCAGGGAACATGCCCTGAATCCGGGCAGCGCAGTTCTGGATAGTATCAATCCGGTTATGGATGTAATACACCTGCCCGCCTCTCTTGAGTTCTCTGGAAATCGCCTGCATGACGATGCCTTCCTGATATTCTGTGACATACGTCTGTACGGGGTATCTGTCCTGCGGAGGGTCAGCCAGCACGGACATATCACGAATCCCCGATAATGCCATGTTGAGTGTTCTGGGAATTGGTGTTGCTGAGAGGGTCAGCACATCAATTCCGGCGAACATCTCTTTGAATTTCTCCTTATGTGCCACACCGAAACGCTGTTCTTCGTCGATAACGGCAAGCCCTAAGGCATGGAATTTCACATCTTTCTGAACGATTCTGTGTGTACCGATAATAATATCAATTTTGCCTTTTTCCAAATCAGACAGAATTTTTTTCTGTTCTTTGGGAGTTCTGAAACGGGAGAGCATTTCGATTCTGACGGGCATCTGGTCGAATCTCTGAAGTGCTGTTCTGTAATGCTGTAACGCGAGCACGGTAGTCGGTGCTAGAATTGCACACTGCCTGTCACTGAGAACGCATTTCATAGCCGCACGGAATGCGACTTCCGTCTTGCCGAAACCGACATCACCGCACAAGAGCCTATCCATCGGACGGGAACGCTCCATATCAGCTTTGATTTCGCTGATACTCTGCAACTGGTCATCTGTTTCGGCATAGGGGAAACGTTCTTCAAATCTGTGCTGAATTTCATCATCAGGATAAAAAGCATAGCCTTCGCTTTTTTCGCGTTTCGCGTAGAGTTTCATAAGTTCCTCGGCCATATCCCGGACGGCTTTACGGACATTGTTACAGGTTTTCTGCCACTGCGGAGAGGAAAGCTTATTCAGCCTGACGCTTCCTTCATCCTGCGCACCGATATATCTTGAAACCAAATCCAACTGCGTAACCGGAACATAAAGCTTTTCTGTTCCGGCATACTGAATTGTAATATAATCTTTTGTGATACCTTCCATTTCGAGTTTATGAATCCCCAGAAATCTGCCGACTCCATGCATGGCATGAACGACTAAATCACCGGTATGCAAATCGGAAAGGCTCTGGATTTCCATTCCGGCTTTATGCTTCTGACGGCGTTTCCGGGAGCTGTGCATTTTTGTCTGAACGATTAAGGCAGTTTTATTCTCCGGATAGGAGAAACCGCCGGAAATGCTTTTTGCCGTGACGAGGACTGCTCCCGGCGGACACAAATCATCCTCCTGTGCAATACTGCACCGGATTCCGCTTTCCTGCAAGTCATTGACCAGAATCGGGAGAGTCTTTTCACTTCCGACGGCTAAGACAACACGATAGCCGTGAGAAGTATATTCTTCCAAATCTTCGAGCAACTGACGGATTTCACCGCCCCATGTTGCATTCTGCATGGCTTCCATGCTGATGATTTTCCGGAAGTTGATTCTTTCACTGCCCTGTAGAAACTGACTGACATAGACAGATTTTCTTTCTGCAATCATGCTTTGGAATTCTGAAAAGTCAAGAATGCCGTCAGAAAGATTCCGGCACAGAATTCCCTGTTCGTAAAGCATCTGCAAATCTTCCCGTCTCTGGGCGGTCAGAGCTTGTGCATGTCGCTGGATATCCGGGAATTCACAGAGCATTATCATGCCGGAAAGATAATCTGTCAGATAATAATTTTTCTCATAAATCAGGGAATAATATTTATCTGTATTGATAATCTGCAAACCGGCATCCACACGGTCAATATCATGATTCAGATTCTCCTGAATTTTATCTTTGTATTTTCCGCGGATGTTAGCAGAAAATACTTTGATTTTCTCTTTCAGTTCTTCCGGATGATACAGAATTTCCGAGGCCGGAGAAATGGTTACTTCCGGAATGCTTTCCCCTCTGCGCTGGGTATCGGTATCGAAATAGGAAATGCTGTCGATTTCGTCGCCCCAGAGTTCCATTCTGACAGGCTGGTTCATCTGGACGGGATAAATATCCAGAATTGCCCCTCTGACGGCGAACTGTCCTTTTCCCTCGACGGTTTCACAGCGGACATATCCGGAACGGATAAAATCTTCTGCCAGAGGCTTCAAATTTATAGAATCACCCTGTTTCAGCAGAATGTGTGACTGTGTCAGGATTTCCGGCGGAATTGTCGGCTGTAAAACGGCCTCAATGCCGGATGCTACAATTTTTATTTTCTTCTGAGATACTGCGCTTAGAACGTGCAGACGTTCCTGTTCATATTCTTCGGACTTGCTTTCCGCAGACGTGAACAGCATTTCCTTTGCCGGATAGTGGAGTGCGACCGTCTCCCCCGCCATGGCATTGATATCTGCACAGAGCTTGACAGCTTCGGCTTCCGAACCTGTCAGCAGAAGCACGGGCATTTCACTGTTCTTTGATGCCGTCAGTACAAGCTGGGCTTTATGAATCAGCGACAACCCCGTGACACAGACAGGCACTTCTCCGGATTCCAGTGCAGATGCAAGTCTTTTCCAGTCAGATAGTTCTTCAAAAGTTTCTGTAAAAAAATTCATAGAAATAACCCCTGTTATGCGTTATATAAATTCATAGCCTTATCTGTCTCGTCATTGACAATCAGTTTCAGGCATTCGTAAGCATTTGCACAGGATTCCTGCATTTTTTCCAGTTCCTGTTCTGTGAATTTACTAAGCACCCAGTCAGCAAGATTCATATTCTTGTTAGGCTTCTGTCCGACTCCGAGCTTGATTCTGGTGAAATCTTCCGAGCCTGTCAGTTCGATAATGCTCTTGATGCCGTTGTGACCGCCTGCGCTTCCTTTTCTGCGGATTCTGAGTTTTCCGGGGGCAAGAGAAATATCATCAAAAACAACAATCAAATGACTGATATCAATCTTATAGAACTGCATAGCCTGCACGACAGCTTCTCCGCTGTTGTTCATGTAAGTCTGAGGTTTCAGAATCAGACAGCGTTTTCCGCCGAGTGTGACATCTTCACAGTAGGACTTGAATTTCATACGGTTTATCTGAACCTGTTCCTGTCCGGCCAGATAATCCATTGTCATGAATCCGGCATTGTGACGTGTTTTCTCATAGACAAGACCGGGATTCCCCAGACCTGTGATAATCCATTCCGGTTTTCCTGTTGATTTCTTTTCTTTTTCTAGCTGTGCAAAAATATCCATAATTCCCATGATACAGCAAATCTCCTTTCAGGCATAACAATTTCAGACGGTACTGAGCCAAGTACCGCCTTTTCTTTCTATTATTATAACATGCCTGACAAAAAAATGCAAGTGTTCCGGCAAAGGTTTTCTGATTCCGGCAGGATTTGACTTTTTTCGATAAAAATGCTATACTGATATTATATTTTTAATTTAAAAGGAGCGATTTTCATGATAAATTATCATTCTCTCAAAAAAAACCTGACTGATGTGATTAAAGAATCACAGATTAAAATCGGCTATACGCCGAATCCGGTAGGCCTGAGCTATCCGGTCGCTTCGCTGAACAGCTTTCTTGGAACAGACTGCACTGTTTCCGAAATGAAAGAAGTCCTGCAAGGCTTCTGTGAATCTGTACGGAATGAACTCGGCGACATTCAGATTTCGCTTTCTGAAAATAATTATTTCCTGACTGTTCCGCCGGAAGGTGTGAAGTATATTCACGAACATGTAGAAGGCAGTCCCTTTCTGAAAGATTTCATTCATCTGCTGACCACTGAACACAATATCGGCATTGAAAAAATTCTGGAAGTGTTCCGGAAGTATTCTGATAATGTCATCTGCAAGGAAATTCATGATGAGGAATTCAGCTATCTGCTGTATTTTGCAGACGGCATTCCGGATGATTACAGATACTGTATTGATATTGATTTCGGACATGCGACTTATCACAGATTCACCCCTGCCGATTATGACGCCCTCGGCTTTGAAGAATAAAAATTATCCCTCCTGTCTGAAACAACAGGAGGGATATTTCTATTATTTACTTTCAGAATTAATTACTGCTGATACTCTTGTAAACTTCCTGAAGTTCAGCCGGAACACTCTTAATAATCACAGTTGCGCCGTTTTCTTCTACTGACTGTGCCTTATACGCACCGCCCTGACCGTCAGCATTCTTCGGGAGAATATAAACTGTCCCTTCGGTAATATCCTTTGCATATTCGGCAGGAATTTCGATAGTATTGCCGTCAATCTTTACAGATTCCGCAGGAATGGTTTCTGTCAGGTCAAGAACACCGTCACAGAGTTCTACTTTGATTTCGGTCTTGATTTCCTGATGTGTCCATGCATACTTGGCTTTATCTACGATATCGGAAGCCTGCTTGACATCTACAGCAGAAATATCATTGATGAGAATGACACCTCTTTCGGCAGCGCATGTCAGAATTTCATCCATAGAAGAACTGCCTGTTACGAATCCGGTAGCTCTCATAGAAGCAGAAATCAGGAATTCCGGCGTGATTTCCTCATCCGGCTGAATCTCTGCATCTGCGTCGATAATATCCCAGTCGGAAGCCGTTTTGCAGTCGCCCTCGAATGTATTATCCGTCATCATGCCAAATGCCTTGTTAATCATATTTAATAATTCCGCATTGGTCAGGACAGAGCCTGCTTCTTCGGGAGCAGAAGTTTCTTCTGCGGTAGTTTCTTCAGGAGCGGAAGTTTCTTCTGCGGTAGTTTCTTCAGGAGCGGAAGTTTCTTCTGCGATAGTTTCTTCAGGAGCGGAAGTTTCTTCTGCGATAGTTTCTTCAGGGACGGAAGCTTCTTCTGCGGTAGTTTCTTCGGGAGCAGAAGTTTCAGCTTCCGTTGCAATCACCGTTTCGGCAGGAGTTTCGCCGGAAGTTTCTGATGATGTACCGCATCCGGTGACAGTGAACGCTGTCAGGGCAAACAGCACTGCCAGCAGAACTTTTTTTCTGATTTCTTTCTTAAACATAAATCTTACACCTTTCTTGACTGCATTTACCTGAAATTTGTTTTTATTATCAGATAACGCTAAATATTTTATCATATTTAGCAAGAACTGTCAATAGCTTTTTGATAAAATTTTATAAACAAATCCGGCGGAAAATTCATATTACATGTAAAAATGCTATTGATGACATTTTTCCTCATGATAAAAAATTTTTTCTTATATGTTATTCTCCGGAACGGCATACAGATTCAAATCCCATGCAGGAATATACAGTCTGTGACGGATGTAGAATTTATATTTCGGATTCAGCTTTCTGACCAGCAAAGGCAGTTCAAACAAATCCTGATTCCGGTGATAAATCGAAACCGATAACTTCGGGCTGTACTGATATATGCTCCGGGATGCCCCCCAGAGTGCTTCACGCTCGAAACCTTCCACATCCATTTTGAGCATGGTTAAAGGCTGACCTTTCATCAGGCCATCCACGCTGACTGCCTGAATTCTTTCCCCGTCCGGCGAAAGAACAGACTGTCTTCCCGATTTGGAACTGAACGGCAGTTCTGTATCTTTGCACCATGCCACGCACTGATGCGCTTTGATATGCTTCAGATTATTTTCTTCAATATAGCGTTCTAATTTCTTGAAATTTCTCCTGTCCGGCTCAACTGCGTGAATCATATAATATTTCTGGTTGGTATAATTCAGCAGTTCCCTGACAGTATCGCCGTTATATGCACCCAAATCCACGAAAGTTTCATTTCGGGACGGCCTGAGCACTGTCCGGAAAATCTGTTCCGGCGATGCCGAAATTGTCTCCAGATAGCGGATATTTCCGCTGATTTTGTATTGCAGTACATCCAGATATACGCGCCGGGATTCATCATCTGCGAGCATTCTGTAAACCTGATTGAATTCCTGCAAATGCTCCAGAAAATACTGATATGTAAATAATCCGTCTCCGATAACAGGCACATCCGGCGCATACAGTGTATGCTTGTGAGAGAGTTTCCGGATATACTGCACCAGTTCCGGATAGCCTGCCGCAAAGGCAAGCACTATCACGAAATTATCGACATTTTCTTCGATTTCGGATAATTTATGCACTTTGAATTCGGCGAACGAATGCCCCCGGACAAATTCATCACTTGCGAAAATTCCAGAAACTGGTATGCCGTACTGTTTGAATACCGACATGATTTTGACTGCACCGTCTCCCATGCCATAGATGAAAATAGGACGTTTTTCCTGTCTGAGACGTTCCCAGCAGGATTTTGTTTCAGTGACAAGGCTTTCCAGTCCTGCCCCTTTCGGGGGAAATGCAGTTACATTCATGTGATAGTGTTCCTTTCCTAAATTAATTATCAATTATCAGAAGAAACAGACCAGCTTTTGGTCTGTTTTTCTGAACATTTTGTTCTGACTGCCATAATCATAGTTAATCATTATCGCTGTCATTAGCATCCTCATCATTGTTATCATAGTCATCATGATGAGGATGCATTGACGGTGCGCCGTAGAGGTCACGCCCTCTTGTGCCGTATTTATCACGAGCCTGATTGACATATTTATCGAATAAATTCATCACTTCACGGGGATTCTTGACAATCATATCGAATTCGGGAAGGCTGACATCACGACTGCAAATATGCACCACACCACAGCCGACAATTCTCTGACCGAACGTCTGTTTCAGACGTTTGTCTGTAATTTTGTATAAATCAATTTCGTCCTCTGTGATATTCAGAAAACCTGTCCGGCAGATAAGTTTTGTTTCTGTCAGATAGTAGACCGTAAAAGACCACGGTAAGCCTAAAAATGTTCTTTTCCTGTCTTTCCAGATATATTCAAATTCTTCTTTTGCCATGATGAAAACTCCTTTCTGCCGGACAGAGAGATTTTAATTATAAAATTGCTTTTGTGATGCCGTTGCCCATAACAACAGACTTTCCGCCAAACAGGGTAACTGTGAAAGCTTTATCCGTTTCAGAAGCAGTCACTTCTACTTTATCGCCTGTTCTGGTAGCAGAGACAGTCAATTCCAGTTCTGCATCACTGTTATAAATTTTGGCTTCGGCAGTTTTGCCGTCTTCCAGATTGTAGATAACAGCTTCTGCATTCTGAACATAATCATAGACACTGTTTTTCTTGAAATCGCCGTATACAACAATCGAATTTGGCTTTGCAAGAACGGGCATTTCGAGGAAACTGCATACTCTGTGGATATATCTTCCGCCTTCGTAGGTTTCGCCTGTGATGATGTCTGTCCATTTTCCGGCCGGAAGATAAACATCAGCTGTTCCGGCAGAATTCATCACCGGTGCGCAGAGCAGATTATCACCAAGCATATACTGCTTGTCGAGATAAGGAACAGCAGGGTCATCAGCATAGGAGAGAACCATCGCTCTCATCATTGGAATACCGGTTTCATGTGTCTTGACTGCCTGACTGAACAGATATGGCATCAGTCTGCCTTTCAGCTTTGTGAAGAAGCGCAGAACTGCACATGCATTTTCGGGATTATCGGGAGTATCTTCTTCATAAGCCCACGGCACACGGTAAGAGGTTGAGCCGTGCAGTCTGGAATGGCTGGACATCAGACCGAATGCGCACCAACGCTTATAGACATCCGCAGAAGCTGTCTGTTCAAAACCGCCGATATCGTGAGAAAAATAGCCGAAACCGGATGCACACAGGCTCAGACCGCCCCGGAGGGTTTCTGCAATGGAGGTATATTCAGCAGAGCAGTCACCGCCCCAGTGAACCGGGAACTTCTGACCGCCGACTGTCGCACTTCTCGCAAACAGGCAGGCTTTATTCTTGCCGTTATAGGCTTCCAGCGTCTCGAAAACAACTTTGTTATACAGATAAGTATAATAATTATGCATAGCTATCGGGTCAGAACCGTCGAAATATTTCACATTTGTCGGAATTCTTTCGCCGAAGTCGGTCTTAATAGCATCCACACCAGTTTCCAGAATCTTTCTGAGATTATCAGCAAACCATTTGCAGGCATCCGGATTGGTGAAATCGACAATCGCCATCGAGGGCTGCCAGAGGTCAGTCTGGAAAATGCTTCCATCCAGATTATGAATAAAATAGCCTTTTTCTGCGCCTTCGTCGAATAATCTGGAACGCTGGGAAATATAGGGATTAATCCAGCAGCAAGTGCCGAGTCCTTTTTCATGCAGTCTCCTGAGCATAGCAGGCGGGTCAGGGAAATTATTCGTATCCCACTCAAAATTTGTCCATTCATAGCCTTTCATCCAGAAGCAGTCAAAATGGAACATCTGGAGCGGAATATCACGCTTGAACATGCCGTCGATAAATTCATTGACAGTTTCTTCGTTATAATCCGTTGTGAAAGAAGTAGACAGCCACAGACCGAATGTATTTGCCGGAGGAAGGGCGGGTTTTCCGGTCAGGTCGGTATATTTGACAAGAACCTGTTCCAGGTTTTCACCGCCGAAGAAATAATATTCCATTTCTTCGCCGGGGAGCGTCATAGAGACCTTGGAAACCGTATCAGAAGCGACTTCATAGGAAACTTTTCCGGAACTGTTTACCAGTACGCCATACCCTCTGGAAGATACATAGAACGGAATGGATTTATAGCTTTGTTCGGAGCATGTACCGCCGTCAGCGTTCCAGATTTCGACATTCTGGCCATTCTTGACAAATGTTGTGAACTTTTCACCGAAGCCGTAGATGCATTCGCCGACATCTAATAATAACTGTTCGCGGATATAGGTACTTCTGGTATCAACAGGGTCATTAAAGAACTGGTCATCTGCCTGTACAGATACACGCGCCGCAGCATGGAACTGATTTTCTTCAATATAGCTGGTAGACCGCCATGCACCGCCGGTGAGTCTCTTTCCGTCGTAGGAGAATTCCACATCCCAGTCAAAAGCCTTTTTGATTCTGACTTTTGTCTTTCCGGCAGTCATTTCGATAAAATCATCAGTTTCATGAATTTCAGCCTGATAATTTTTTGGTTCATTGAGTTCAAATTTAGGCTGATTCTTGACAGTGCCCTTGTGATGTACAATATGCACTTTGACAGTATCATCTGCAACGGCAGTATACGTAATTTCGAGTGTAACGCCCCCCAGCGTCATAGCACGGTTATAAATCGCATTGGTAGTCGCAAAGACAGTAATTGAATTTGCATTGTGTGTGACTTCATAAGCCTGTGTGGCATAATACACCTGATAGCCTTTCTTATTAAGCCACAGTCCGTCGGAAAATTTCATATTTTTTTCATACCTCCAGTAAAAATATTCGTGCGCAGTTATATTTTTATTTTAGCATATCGCATATTAAAAGTCAAGCATTTTTGTAAGATATTCCGGAAAAGCCCCTTCCGGAACGGCATTCTGAAACTGTGCAGAATGCTGTATCCAGAGCCTTTGCAAACGCAAAAAGCTGTGCAGTATCACAAACGCTGTTCACTTGATTTTTTTTTGCTTTTATGCTATAATATAAATAACTATAATTTTTAGCAAGGACTGATGAACATGAATTATACTGAAGCAAAAGCAAAACTGGATGCCTGCGGTCAGACACATCTGCTCAGATTTTATGATACGCTCTCCGATACAGAACAGTATCAGCTTCTGGAACAGATTTCTGCACTGGATACGCATCTGCTTGACGTGTTCAATGCTTACAAGGGCGAGGGCGAAGCACCCAGAGGAAAATTAGAACCCCTCGGTGCACTGACTCTCGAAGAAATCAGCGAAAATAAAAATAAATTTGAATCGGCCGGACTGGATGCCATCCGTCAGGGAAAAATCGGCGCAGTTCTGCTTGCCGGCGGTATGGGAACACGTCTCGGATTCGATAAGCCTAAGGGCATGTATAATATCGGACTGACAAAACAGCTTTCTATTTTTGAATGCTTAATCAATAATCTGATGGAAGTTGTGGACAAAGCCGGTTCTTTCGTGCCGTTATTCGTCATGACAAGTGAGAAAAACGACGACGATACCAGAGAATTCTTTGAGGAAAATAAATATTTCGGCTATAATCCGGAATATGTGCATTTCTTCATTCAGGAGATGGCACCTGCCGTTGACCCTGACGGCAATATTCTGCTTGAAGAAAAAGGCAGAATTGCCACTTCCCCGAACGGAAACGGCGGATGGTTCACGTCGCTTGCCAAAGCCGGTCTGCTGAATCTGCTTCAGCGTGAAGGGATTGAATGGCTGAACGTCTTCGCTGTTGATAACGTTCTCCAGAAAATCGCTGACCCCTGCTTTGTCGGTGCAACACTTCTGTCAGGCTGTGAATCCGGCAGTAAAGTCGTCAGCAAGGCTGACCCGCAGGAACGTGTCGGCGTGCTTTGTCTCGAAGACGGCAGACCCTCTATCGTAGAATATTACGAAATGACAGAAGAAATGATTCATAACAGAGAAGCTGACGGCAGACTTTCTTATAATTACGGTGTCATTCTGAATTATCTGTTCCGCGTGGACAGACTCACCGAACTCATGAATGATAAGCTCCAGATTCATGTAGTCAACAAGAAAGTCCCCTATGTTGACGAAAACGGCACACTCATTAAGCCGGAAAAACCCAATGCCTACAAGTTCGAGACACTCGTGCTTGACATGATTCACATGCAGAATAGCTGTCTTTCTTATGAAGTTGACCGCACAAAAGAGTTTGCGCCTGTCAAGAATCCGGATGGGGTTGATTCTGTTGTTTCTGCACGCGAACTGCTTCAGCGCAACGGCGTGGCACTCTGACGGAGGCGGCTATGAAAATTACAAGAGCGGCTGTCAAAGACATTCCGAATATCAATCGTCTGCTTCATCAGGTGCTTTCCGTGCATCATAACGGAAGACCGGATTTATTCAAAGCCAACTGCAAAAAATACACCAATCCGGAATTAAAAGCCATCCTGAAAGACGATTCCAGACCTGTATTTGTCGCCTTTGATGATGCCGGGAATCTGGTGGGATATGTATTCTGTATTCTGGAAGTCTACAAGAATGATAATATCAATACAGACAGAAAAACGCTCTATATTGATGACTTATGTGTCGAAGCCCTGATGAGAGGCAGACATATTGGAAAAGAATTATATCAATATGTACTGAACTATGCAAGAAGCATTGACTGCTATAATGTCACGCTGAATGTATGGTCATGCAATCCGGATGCTTCGGCCTTTTATCAGGCAATGGGCATGAAGCCCTACAAAATCGGCATGGAAACAATTTTATAAATTCTGAAGCATAAAATCCTCTGTCAGAACCGACAGAGGATTTTTCAGAATGTCATGTAATTCCCGGCTGTTTTTTTGCTAATATAAATCTTTTCATCAGTATTTTGATATAATTCAGAAAAATCTGTCCAATGCTTTCCGTTATACAAGGTTATACCTCCGCTGACGGACAAACTCAGGCCGGATACGTCCGGAATTTCGGCGGAATCTATCAGAGAAAATAATCTTTCTGTAAAGCTGTCAGCTTCCTGTTGTGTGCAGACACCATTCAGAAAGACGACAAATTCATCACCGCCCAAGCGCATGACGATATCTTCTTTCCGTGAAGCATTTTCCAGAATCCGGGCGACAGCGATAATCACTTTATCTCCGGTATCATGCCCGTAAGTATCATTGATAGATTTGAACTTATCCACATCCAGCATCATGAACGCACCGGGCATTTTCTGTTCTAATCTTTCAGAAATTTTCGCTTCTCCTGTTCCACGGTTATAGATTCCCGTCAGTGCATCACGTTCCGAAAGATTCAGCAATCTGTTAATTTGTTCCTGTCCGTTCTTGATATGATTGAGTATCAGCAGAATCACCAGAATAAACACCAGTATCCCGAATGGTGCAAAGAAATAAATATAACGCAGTTTTCCGAACAATGCAGAAGAATCACACACATACACATAATCCCATCCGGCAGTAAGCGGATGCACAAACACAAGATAATTCTGCCCTTCGTAACTGATTTCTGCATAATTCCCTTTCAGATTTTTGGCTTCTTCCAAAAAACGTCTCTGTTTTTTCTGATAATTTTCAGAGCTGTCATCCGGTTCGCTGGAAACAATCAGAATATTTCTCTCCCTGTCGAAAATTCCGGCGAACATCACATTTTCTTCTTCCATAGCAGAATCCACTTTTTCCTGAAGGCTTGTCAATGCAAGGTCAAACGCAATAACGCTTTCGGGGTCATCTTCCAGAGTCTGTGAGAGGGTAATACATTTCTGACCGCTTTCGGCATCAATATAGGGCGATACATAGACGAGCTTTTCTGGGTTCTGTACTGCTTTGGTATACCAGGGACGTTTCTGAGGCTGATAGCTTTCATCTGGTATCCAGCCGTGGCCGTCCAGATAATTCCCGTAGATATAGCCGTAAATTCCGGCGATATTATCCTGAATATAAGACATGAACGTATCTGTCATAATCATAATAGATTCCAGAAGCTGTTCTTTGGATGCGCCTTTCTGATGCTGTACATAAATATTCTGTCTGCTGAATGTTACCGCATTGATAGCTGTATCCAGATAAAAACTGACTTTTGCCGAGGCACTCTGCACCTGATTCAACTGAATCTGAATGATATTATTTCTGGCACTGCTGTAGAGCGTCTGAAACAGTCCGGCGAACAACAGGGTAAACACTATCATGACAGAAACCAGAAATACTATCACCTTGTTGAACGCACCGCTTTTTTCAGCCTTTTTTTTCTTCTTGAAAAAATGCAATTCGAAATGCTCCTTTCCTGAATCATTATTAAAATTATACCTGATATTCTGTTTTCTGTCAAGTAGTGAATATTATACAAAAGCAACTCCCCTGACAGGCAGGGGAATTGCTTTTTCTGAGATTATTTCGGAGAATGATTATGAGAATGACCAAGCATCAAGGGTAGTATCTCCGCTGAACAGGAAATACAGGTCTGTTGTTCCGCTGGGAGCATTCACAACCGGAACAGTGATTTCTGTCATACTGCCTGCCGGGATTTCTGCATAAGCGACTGCCGTACCTGTCAGGCCTGTGCAAATCTTGACAGCAGAACCGCTCTTGGAAGAAGCCTTGACTGTCAGTGTTTTTGCACCATTGGAGAAATCTACGCCGGAAACTTTCAGCCAGCTTCCCTTTCCGCCGGAAACTGCGGTATCACCCAGACCGGATACAGAAATATCTTTCGACTGATTGGACATTGCTTCTGCCTGATTTGTCTGATACGGATTTATTTTCTTAAGCTGTGCAATGCCTGTCATAGTACCTGTTACGGAATTAATCTTGTCACCACTCATAGTAATCTGGTCAACCTGCGGGCTTCTGTAGTTGCCGTCGATTCCCATTGCCTTTTCTACCGGACGGGAATGATAGAACAGATACAATTTGCCGTTCAGTTCCACGATGGAATGATGATTGTTTCCAGTCATACCGGGGAAGAAATTACCCTGATTCTTGAATACTTCACCGCCATAGGTATACGGTCCAAGAGGATTGTCAGCAATCATGTATTCAATGCCTGCTGTGGAAAGTCCGTACTGATTTCCGCCTGTATTCCAGTTGGAGCAATAAGTATAATAATACTTGTTGCCGATTCTGTTGATGCCGGAATCTTCAAATACATAAGGCGCATTGATTGTCACCGGAGTGCCGTCCAGATGAATCATATCATCCGTGAGCTTCACCACTCTTGTTGTAGAAGGCATAGCGTTCTGGCCATCCGGAACACCACCGCCGAATGCGAGATAGCCTGTTCCATCCTTATCGACGAAAACGGCCGGGTCAAACAGCCACGGAATATTACCGCAGTTCGGAACAGCTCTTGTCACCAGAGGGCCGCCCAGCGGGTCAGACCACGGACCTGTAGGAGAATCTGCTGTCAGTACGCAGACACCGTTTCCGCCATTGCAGAAATACAGGAAGAATTTTTCTTTTCCGTTGATAGTCTTATGAGCAGCACAAGGTGCCCATGAATTATTTGCAAATTTTGCGATACCGTTAGAACCAGCTACCGGAATAGCACCATGGTCAGTCCAGTTCACCATATCGTCAGAAGAAATACAGTTGATTCTGTTAATCAGTCCATAACCGTTTTCTTTTACCTTTCCGTTGGAATCATATTCGATAGTATCATCTGTCATGTAAACATAGACACGTCCGTTATATTCCATAACACCAGGGTCAGCACCGAAACGCTGTGTATACAGAGGATTGTTTTCCCCTTCTTTCTTATAGCTTGCAACAGGACTTACAGAGGAGAAAATCTGTTCCATTTTTGCAGTATCTACAGAAACAGCAGGCTTTTCTGCAATTGTAAATGCCTTGATTCTGCCGTGCAGATAGTCCTGAATCTGCTTGATGTCCTCTGCATCAACCACACCGTTTTCATCAACGTCAACAGCCTTGTTATATTTGCCGGAAGCAGCGGCTTTCTTAGCAGTCATCAAGTCGAAGATGTTGATTGTCTTGTTGCCGTCAGCATCGCCCTTCTGATTCTTGGAAGTATCTACCGGAATTTCCACAGGGTCAGGCCCTTTGATGCCTGTACCTGCTACCGCACCGATAACTTCATCAATATAGAAATTATTAGTCGTTTCAGCAGTTTCGACATAGAGCTGCATATCAGAAGCATCAGCCGGAATTTTATAGTTGGTATTGCAGAGCTGAACCCATGAACCCTTCACTCCAGTTGCTTCTGCAATCGTGGAATACTGTGTTTTGCCATTTCCGTCAGTATACTGTAATTTCAGATAGAAGTTATCTGTTGCACCACCGTCAAAATAATTCACAATCGCACTGAAGCAATATTCATTGCCGGGAACGAATACTTTCGGATTGAGCGTTTTATAAGCACCGTTCCAAGAAGCTGTTCTGTTTTCAACCAGAAGTGCTTCACTGCCGACAAAAGCTGTTCTTCCGCTAGTAAGGATATCCGCAGCACCTCTGCCAGCCCAGTCACACAGACTGCCTTCAAATCCGTCATCGAAATACCAGCCGTACTGATTGGGTTCGACAGTTTCTTCTGTACTGGGAACGGTACTGCCATCTACTTCCATGCTCATCAGAGTGGTATAGGCAAGTTTCGGATTATTGTTTTTGTCATAGAGAAGCGCATCAGAACCGGATTTGAGCCATGAATTCGCATCATTAGGCCCCCAGATACAAACTGCGGTCACACGGCCGTCAGATTTCGGATTTTTATTCCAGTCCATAGCGGCCTGAAAAATAGCCTTATATTTAGTTGCCTGGTCTTGCAGACTATATGCAACCCTGCCGTTGCTGTCAAGAAGACTGATGTCAAGTTCAGTTACCTGAACGTCACAGCCAATAGACAGATATTTGTACATTGCTTCGATGTAATCCTTTGTTCCTGCGAATCCGGTGGCATTTGCCGGAACATGAGACTGCATTCCGACACCGTCGAGCAGACCTTTCTGATAGAGAGATTTACACATGTTATAAATGCAGTCTCTCTTATGGTCCCAGTATTCGTTATAGTCATTATAATAGAGGTCGCAGGTCGGCGGAGCATATTTTCTCGCATAAGTGAACGCCTTTTCGACAAAGCTGTTATCACCGTAAACCTGAACCCATGCAGACTTACCGCCTTCTACGTTATTGTCGCCGGGTTCTCTTGCACCGCCGTTATTGGCTGTACGCTGAGAATTATCAGAAACACATTCGTTGCAGACATCATAAG
>SVNI01000054.1 GCA_015066975.1 Ruminococcus sp.
AAAACGGATTTCATCTCAAACGTATCGCATGAAATCAAGACTCCCCTTGCCGTGATTCAGAATTACAGCACGATGCTCCAGAGTCCGGGACTCTCTGACGAACAGAGAATGGAATATGCAAAGGCCATCACGCAGGCATCCAAACGGCTGACAGAGCTAATCACGAATATTCTGAAACTGAACAAGCTGGAAAATCAGCAGATTTATCCTGAAAAGAAAACTTATCATCTGAGTGAACAGCTCTGTGAATGCCTGTTAGCGTTCGAGGACTTATGGGAGCAGAAAGAAATCGAAATCGAAACGAATCTAGATGATGATATTATCATCAATGCGGATGAGGAATTGTTAAGCCTTGTCTGGAATAATCTGTTCTCGAATGCGATGAAATTTACAGAAAACGGCGGAACTGTCTCCCTGACACTCAGAAAAGACAAAGATTCCGCCGTTGTGGAAATTGCCGATACCGGATGCGGAATCACTCCCGAAGCCTGTCAGCATATTTTTGAAAAGTTCTATCAGGGAGATACTTCCCATTCCGTACAGGGGAACGGTTTAGGGTTAGCCCTTGTCAAGCGTGTGATTGACATCATGGGAGGGAGCATTTTTGTCAGCAGTATTCCGAAAAAGGGAACGACTTTCACGGTTCGCCTGAAATGCGCTGATTCCGCCTGAGATACGGCAGATGTGGCACTTGTGTCATCAGGATATTATTCGGAATGACTTCGGTATTGATATATCTGATAAAATCATTGGAAATATACTTTCCGAACATGAACCAGATTTTTTCATCATCGCAGAGCATTTCCAGAATCGAAACGCAAACAATATTGATAACAGCATCATCGCCGTCAAGCCACATGCGCTCGATGAATCTGCAATATTTCCGGATAAGCTCCGGATTCTGATTTTCTTTGAGAAGTTCCCGTAAATCCGGCTCATGAAAGAGCATATTTGTATAGAACACATGACCGAGCACCTCTCCGAAAAATTCGATATCTTCGAGAGCCTTTTCTTTCTGTTCGGGGAATACCTGCATGAATAATTCTGCAAACTGTTCTTTATTTAATTTCATACAGATTCTTTCCGTTTCTGGAGTTCATAGACGAACCGGACAGCGATTTCTTCCGGAACGAATTTAGAAGCGATAACCCCCAGCTTCATGCCGAGTGTGGGAATCATGATGCCTTTTCCGGCGAATGAGCCTTTGACGGCATATTCAGCAACATATTTCGCCGAAACGGGCTTTGCGGAGAAGGTCACGCCTGCACGGTTATTAAAATTGGTATCGACAGGGCCGGGACAAAGTACGCCAATCTGCACATCAGAACCCTTCCGGCGGAGTTCTTCACGAATTGCCGTCGAAAGCCGGACAACATAATTCTTCGATGCATAATAACTCGACAGCAACGGCCCTGATAAAAATCCCGCACTGGATGCCACGTTCAGGATGATTCCGCTGTTTCTCCTGACGAAATCTTTCAGGAATAGCTTTGTCAGGATGTGTACGGCTCTGATATTGACATCAATCAATTGCAGTTCGGCATCAAGGTCAGTTTCGGTAAATTCCCCGAATACACCGAATCCGGCATTATTGATTAAGAAATCAATTCTTGTCCCCTTGCAGAACTGATATAGTTTTTCCGCAGAACCACGCTCTGACAAATCCAGAGCCAGATATTTTGTATTTCTGCCGAATTTTTTCGCCATCTTCCGGAGCATCTTTTCATTTCTGCCGGAAAGCACCAACTCCCAGCCTCTGTTATGGAGAGATACTGCCATTTCCATGCCGATGCCCGATGTTGCACCTGTAATCAATGCTGTTTTCATGGTTATAACCGCCTTTCAGAATCAAATATGCATTTATTATATCATATCTTCCAAACAATTGCAAGCGGATTCTGAAAATTATGTGAAATTTAGAAAAAAATCTGAAAAAGCTATGGACTTCTTGCGGATTCTGTAGTATAATAGAAAAAGACTGAAAATTTATCGGAGGTTATGTGAAATGTCACTTTTGAAACGAATTACAGCCGGCCTGACGGCTCTGAGCCTTGTTGCTGTCTGCACAGGCTGTAAAAATACAACCACTGCAATGACTATCGGAGATTACGTTGTTCCGGCAGGCGTGTATTTATATTATCTGAATTCTGCCTATAGTACTGCACTCTCACAGCTTGCAGAAGAAAATCCCGATTTGGATACTACAGATATCAAAGCCGTGAAAGCATCTGTTCTGGAGGGAAAAGATGTCCGGACATGGTGCGAGGACAAGGCAATCGAATTCTGTACGGATTTTGTGGCAACAGAAAAGAAATTCGACGAACTCGGCCTTGTTCTGGATGCTGATGCCCAAACCAATATTGACAGCATGATGGACTATTACTGGGCAAGCTATGAAGAAACTATGACCGAAAACGGCATCAGTCAGGAATCATTCAAGAAAGTTATGACATCCAGTTACAAGAGCGAACAGATTTTTGATTATTATTATGCTGTCGGCGGTGAAGAAGGTGTTACTGATGAGGAACTCCGTCAGTATTATATTGAGAATAACATCCGTGCGCAGTATGTTACGTTTGATTTGCACGACGGTGACGGAAATCTTCTGAAATCTGAAGAAAAAGCCGAAATCAAGGCACTTGCGGAAGAATATCAGAAGCGTGTGGAAGATGCCTACAAAGCCGGCGGTGCGGATGCTGTCATGACCGAAATGGATGCTGTGCAGGAAGACTATGCAGCATACAAGGAATCTGTCGCCGCTGCCGAAACAGAAGCGGAAGCAGAAGCAGAATCCGCAGACGGTGAAGTCGTTGTGGATGAAACTTCCGCCGTGCTCGAAGCTCCCAGAATTCTGACTGCCGAAGAAGTTTCCTCTCCGGAAGATACTACCGAAGCCGAAACCGCCGAAGATACTACCGAACCCGAAACCGAAGCAGAAACTTCTGCTGAAACTTCCGCAGAAGAAGAATCCGTTTCCGAAGAAAATGCAGATACCGAAGCCGAAACTTCCGAACATTCCGACGTTCCTGCCGAAGAAGCCTCCGACGGCGAAACCGCAGATTCTGAAACAGATGAAACTTCTGATTCCGATGCTGAGGCAGAAGACATTGACGACGACCTTTCTGATGATGCACTTCTCGCTGAAGAAGAAACTTCTGCTCCCTATCAGAATGAAAATATCATCAGCGTGATTAACAAAGATGATTACGACAACGAAGAAGATATTCACTACACTCCCGACGAAACGGTTTATAACAAGCTTCTGGAAATCACCGAAGCCGACTACGGAAAAGTATATTTTATCGAAGAAGATGAAAGCTATTATCTCGTTGTCCGCTATGATATCACCCAGCGCATGACCGAAGATGACCTCTGGACAGAATCTGCTGTGCAGAATGCCGAATACGGCAAGTATTACGACGCATTTGAAGCAAAGATGGACGAATGGGCATCTGCTTTGACTGTCACCAGAAATGAAGCTTCTTTCAAGCGTTATGACCCCTATGAATATAATTTCTGATAAAAAACATTCTTTTGGAAAGCCCTCGCAGGAGGGCTTTTTATTTTATAAATAATTCATGAACTTTCTGCTCATATGCTTGCAATTTCTGTCGATTTATGTTATAATAAAACATAAATGAAAACGTTTCATGATTTTATCCCAAAATAACAAACTATTTCATAAAAAGGTGATTTCATGAGAAAAACCTCTGCAAAAAAAATTATTTCTTATCAGAATTCCGGCATGATTGCAACTGTTCTCCTGTTTTTCTCGGTTGTCTTTCTGCTTCTGGGCTTTGTGTGGGAAGTGGAGCATATCACCAGACAGCAGTGCTATTCAGATTTGTCCGCTTCTACCAAAGAAGCTATGCAGGATTTGGAAGCCAACTTCCGCAACGACCGCATGAACCTGCGTATGCTGGCGAGCGTTGTTGCCGAACAGGACACCCTGACTTCTCTGAACGTCAGCAAATACATGAACGTCTATGATGTCAACAGCCTGATTTCCAATATCGGCATACTGACTCCGGAAAATACCTGCATCCAGCTCAAGGGAAAAGAAGTCAGTGCAGATAATGCAATGGATTATCAGAGAGAAGTACTGCTGGGCGAACATATCAGCGGATTACAGCCCGCGCTGAGTACATCCAGCAGTATGGTTATCCGCAGTTTCATGCCCATCCGTCAGAACGGCAAAACCATAGGCCTGCTCTATGCGGAAATGATGCCTTCCAATATTGCACGGGCATGGGCACCGACTATCTATAACGGCAACTGTACATTCTGCATCATTAACCGGACAAACGGGGAATTTATCGTCAATAACTGGAATCAGGAAATCCACCGTCTGGATGATTTGAATCTGGACTCCCTGCAAAACAGCCTGAAAGAAGGCAAATCCGCTTTCCGGCAGATTGAAACCGAAAACGGGACGGTTTATTTATCTTATATGCCTATGGATTTGGAAAACTGGGAAATTATGGTCTGTCTGCCGAAAGAGGAAATTTTCGCACCGGTACAGGCCTTAAAGCTTTCGATTACATGGTTCAGTATCGGGATTATGATTTTCCTTGGGGCATATCTGGGATTTATGGTGATGATGAACAAGCGTTCCGTGGCAGGTGCGGAAAAGCAGGCCAATATTGACGTTCTGACAGGGCTACAGAACCGCAACCGCTACGAGGCCTACTGTGACAGCCTGAAAACAACGGAACATCTTGTCTGTGTCTATCTGGATGCCAACGGCCTGCATGAAATCAACAATACAAAAGGCCATCTGGCAGGAGATAAAATGCTCCGGTTCATTGCCGATACGCTGAAAGTCCATTTCGGTGAGGAAACCGTGTACCGTATCGGCGGTGATGAATTTATTGCATTTGTGCAGAATCAGACTGACGAACAGATGCAGGCAGTACTGGATAAAGTCCGCACGGAAATTGAACGGAATCAATATCATGTTTCCGCCGGGTACTGTATCGGCGAACCGGAAATGACCCTGAAAGAAATGATTAGCACTGCCGAAACGCACATGTATGAAGAAAAACGAAGATATTACGAAAAACTCGGACGGCCTGTCCGGAACGAATCCCAAAAGGGGGAAACTTGATGAAAAAATTAATCGCTGTGCTGTGTGCCTGTTCTCTGCTGTCACTTTCTGCCTGCAATCAGAATGAAGAAATCGTCATGAATGAATCTGCCGTCATTTCAGAATCATCCGAAGCGGAACATGTATTCCGGATGTATTATCCGGCAGAAGTCAGCACGCTGAACTATCTCAATACAAATGCCTATAACGAAACTTATCTGTCAGCGAATATGATTGACTGCCTTGTGGATTATGACTGCTACGGAAACGTTCTGCCCGGCCTTGCAGAAAGCTGGACACATAACGACGATATGACTGAATGGACATTCCACATCCGGGAGGGTGTAAGCTGGGTAGATTATCAGGGCAATGTCTATGATGAAGTCACGGCGGATGACTGGGTCGCTTCTGCCGAATATGTCAACAATGCCAAGCATGAATCAGAATGTCAGTATATGTATACATCCGGTTCGGTTGTCACGGGCGCACAGGCCTATTATGATTATACATCATGGTATTATTCTGATGATAACCCCCAAGGGAACGGAAAACCTGACGGCAAGCAGGACGAAGTGTCTCAGAAAGAGACTCTGCCAGAAGTTCTGCCCTCGGAAATCGGTGTCAAGGCTCTGGATGATTATACCCTTGTGTATACGCTGGAACAGCCCTGTCCGTTCTTTCTGAGCGTGCTGTGCTATTCTTCCTATATGCCCGTCAACCGGAAATTTCTGGAAGAAACCGGGGATATGTTCGGCCGGGATAATAAAAACCTGCTCTACAACGGCGCATTTATTGTCTCCACATGGATTCCGCAGGAAAAGCAGATTCTGGTGAAAAATCCGGCCTACTGGGATTCCGGCAATGTCTTTATCGACAGAGTAGAGCGAGAATATAATCTTGATGCCTATGCCTTGCAGGGAGATATGTTCCTCAACGGCCGGATTGATTATGCCGAAATCAGTTCCGACCAGCTCGAAAGCTGGATGAATGACCCCCAGATACAGAACATGATACACCCCGACAGGCCGGATAATTCCTACAGCTATTTCTATACATTCAATTTTGACCCGCAGTTTGATGATGAATATGAGCCCGAAAACTGGAAACTTGCCGTCAATAACGAGAATTTCCGTCAGTCGCTGGTTCATGCCATCAACAAGACCGAACTGCTTGCGCTGTATAATCCCTATCATGCGGAATATCTGGTCAGCGATACCATTACCCCGAAAGAATTCGCCTCTGCCGGCGGAAAAGACTACACCCAGTATGATGCACTCAAGGATGTGCAGGATAATTTCAATCCGGAAGAAGCTGTCATCTGCCGGGACAAGGCTGTAGAAGAACTCACACAGGCCGGGGCGACGTTTCCGGTTAAAGTCCTGATGCCCTATAACCCTTCTGCACTGAACTGGCGTGCAGAATCCTTTGCTGTTGAAGAACAGCTTGAAAGTGTTCTTGGCACGGATTTTATTGATATTATCGTTGAGCCAGGGCCGGAAAGCGGATTTCTGTCATCTGTGCGCCGAAGCGGAAAATATGCCTTCATGCGTTGCAACTGGGGCGCAGATTATGCCGACCCCCAGACGTATACAGAACCGTTTCTTGCCGGAAACACTTACATTTTCTGGGATTTGAGCGAAGACAGCACCACAAAGGCACTCTTTCAGGAATGGTCAGCCATGGCAGAAAAAGCCATTTCTGTTTATGATGACAGTCAGAAACGCTATGCTCTTTTTGCAGAAGCCGAACGCTTTTTAATCGACCATGCGATTGCTTCGCCGTATTCTATCGAAACAGAGGGCTATACCATCTCGAAGCTGAATCCGTTTGAATCAGAATACGCTTCTATCGGAATTGTTCTGCAAAAGCTGAAATTCTGCAAAATCTATGATTATTCCATGAGCATGGAAGAATATGAACAGGAATATCTGGACTGGCAGAAACGCAGAGAAGAAAACCTGAAATCTTAAACAAAAAAACCGCTCTTTCGGGAGCGGTTTTGTTATTCCAACAGCATGGAGATGACGGCATTGGAGACAGCGAAGCCTTCCGGAGTCAGGCAGATGTGATTATCTTCTTTGCTTCTGATATAGTTATTTTTTATCAGGAGCGGAATGTTTCGTCTTGTGTCCGGGCTGAATGCAGATTCCGGCACGCCCCTCACCGTCCGGAGTGCAAGCATGAGCTGTTCTTCTCTGTCACAGGCAGTTTCTGAAATGGTGATTTCTTCCTGCACCGGATTTTTACAGAATAAATCTGCATCTTTCGGAACGGAAAATCTTCTGTTTCCCATACAGGAGTGCGCCCCTGCCCCGATGCCGAGATAATCTTCACAGAACCAGTATTTCAGATTATGACGGCTCTCGAATCCGGACTTTGCAAAGCTGGAAACCTCATACTGATGAAAGCCTGATTTTTCCAGTGTGTGAACCGTTTGCAGATACCTGTCAGCAGAGCTGTCATCATCCGGCAGATTATCCAGAATTTCCCTGTTTGTATAGAACGGGGTATGTTCTTCCATCTGGAGAAGATAGGCTGATACATGCTGAACCGGCAGAGAAGTCAGGACATTGAGCGTTTCGGATAAGATTTCTTCTGTCTGATACGGGAGTGCAAGCATCAAATCGCAGGAGATATTCCGGAATCCGGCTTTTTCGGCATTCCGGACGGTTTGCAGATTCTGTTCAGCGGTGTGGGTTCTGCCTAATAATGTCAACTGTGCATCAGAAAAGCTCTGTGTGCCTATCGAAAGCCTGTTGATTCCGGCAGTATGCAAATCAGAAAGATACTGAAAATCGGCTCTTGCGGGATTGTATTCGAGTGTGATTTCGGGGCTGGCTAACCTGAAATTTCTGTCACAAGCTTCCAGAATACCGGAAATCTGACTGACAGACAACAGCGACGGTGTTCCGCCCCCGAAATAGATACTGTCGACAGCATCAGAAATCTGATAATGATGCAGATTCCTGATAACTGCCTGAATATATTCTTCTGCAAGGGGTTTCCGGTAAGATACCGAATAAAAATCGCAGTAGGGGCATTTCCGGGCGCAGAACGGCACATGAATATAGATTCCGGTCATTGCATCCGCCGGATAGGCTCAACCAGTTTCCCGAAGAACATCCGGAACAGAAAGCTTAATAAAAAGCTGATGCCGATAATTGCAACGATTAAAATACTGCTCTGCATTTTCTGGGAAGCATCAAACTTGAAATAAATTATCAGGATGAGCACAAATGCGATAATCGAAACAATGCTGTCAAAATAGATAGAAGCCATGCCGTTACAGCATTTTTTACCGCATTTCGGGCAGGGCTTGCCGACGCTTCTGTAAGAGCCGGCTAAGGCTTTCTGCAACGGGCTGAATGTTTTTTCTCCGCAGTGCGGACAGGTATATTTCATAAATCTGCCCCCTTATTCGTCGAGTTTCAGAACGCTCATGAAGGCTTCCTGAGGGACTTCGACAGTTCCTAACTGACGCATACGCTTTTTGCCCTCTTTCTGCTTTTCGAGGAGTTTTTTCTTTCTGGTGATGTCACCGCCGTAACACTTGGCGAGCACGTCTTTTCTCATCGCCTTGACGGTTTCGCGGGCGATAATCTTACCGCCGACGGCGGCCTGAATCGGCACTTCAAAGAGCTGGCGCGGAATGTTTTCTTTCAGCTTTTCGGCGATTTTTCTGGCTCTGCCGTAAGCCTTGTCCGCATGGACGATAAAGCTCAGAGCATCGACAATTTCGCCGTTTAAGAGAATATCCAGCTTGACGAGCTTCGACGGCGCATAGCCCATAAGTTCATAATCAAAAGAAGCATAGCCCCTTGTTCTGGATTTGAGCGCATCAAAGAAATCATAGACAATCTCATTCAGAGGGAGTTCATATTTGAGCGTGACTCTGGTATCATCCAGATACTGCATATCCTTGAATGTTCCGCGCCTGTCCTGACACAAATCCATAACGTTTCCGACGAATTCCGACGGCACAAGAATATCGGCTTTCACCATAGGTTCTTCTGCAACGGCTAACACAGAGGGGTCAGGATAGTTTGTCGGATTGTCGATAAACTGTACTGTTCCGTCCGTGAGTGTTACTTTATAGATAACAGACGGCGCAGTCGTGATTAAATCCAGATTATATTCACGTTCCAGACGTTCCTGAATGATTTCCATATGCAGAAGCCCTAAGAATCCGCACCGGAAGCCAAAGCCTAATGCAACGGAGGTTTCCGGCTCGAATGACAATGCCGCATCATTGAGCTGGAGCTTTTCGAGCGCATCACGCAAATCTCCGTATTTTGCGCCGTCTGCCGGATAGATACCCGAAAAAACCATAGGATTGACTTTTCTGTAACCAGGCAGGGCTTCCTTGCAGGGATTGTCTGCAAGCGTGACGGTATCGCCTACCTGTGTATCGCCAATGCTCTTGATAGATGCCGCAATATAGCCGACTTCTCCGGCCTGAAGCGTTCCGGTATTGACAAGCTGGTCAGTGGTCATATAGCCTGCTTCGGTGACGGTGAATTCCGAACCTGTCGCCATAAGATGAATCGTATCGCCGACGTTTACCGTGCCGTCCTTGACTCTCACATAGATGATAACGCCTTTATAGGAATCATAATAGCTGTCGAAAATGAGGGCTTTCAGGGGAGCGGACGGGTCAGCTTTCGGGGCTGGGATATCGGTCACGATACGTTCGAGCACTTCTTCGACATTTGTGCCGAGCTTTGCAGAAATGCGGGGGGCATCCATCGCCGGAATGCCGATAACGTCCTCAACTTCCTGACAAACTTTTTCGGGCTGTGCAGAGGGCAAATCTATCTTGTTGACAACAGGAACAACTTCCAAATCATGTTCAATGGCAAGATAAGTATTTGCTAAAGTCTGGGCTTCGATACCCTGAGAAGCATCCACAATCAGGACAGCACCTTCACAGGCGGCGAGTGAACGCGACACTTCATAATTGAAGTCCACATGGCCGGGGGTATCAATCAGATTAAAGATATAATCCTGTCCGTCATTGGCTTTATAGTTCAGGCGGACGGCACGCGCCTTGATAGTGATGCCACGTTCGCGTTCCAAATCCATATTGTCAAGAATCTGCTGTTCCATGTCACGCTGTGCGACGGTCTGGGTTTTTTCCAGAATTCTGTCAGCAAGAGTGGACTTGCCGTGGTCAATATGTGCGATAATGCAGAAATTTCTGATATTTTCGGAATTCAAATATATTCCTCCTTATTTGATAATATCATTATTATAGCACAGATTGCCGGAAAAGTAAAGCATTTTTTCAGAAACAAGCCGGAAAGACTTGCAATATTCTGGAAAATCTGGTATAATAGAATCATGTATGAAAAAAATCTGTCTGGAGATTATTATTTATCAGAATAGGAGAAATTTTATCATGAACATTGCAATTGCACAGTCCGGAGGGCCTACCTGCGCCATCAATGCGAGTTTAGTCGGAGTATTCAAGCAGGGGCTTCTGACAGAAGAAATCGACGCGATTTTCGGTTCTATCAACGGAATTGAGGGTATTATCAACGATGAGTTATTAAATTTAAAAAGCATCATCAAGACAAATGAAGATATGGAACTGCTCCGGCAGACCCCCTCGACCATGCTCGGCTCATGTCGGTACAAGCTTCCGGATTATGAGGCTGACCCGTCTGTCTATGAAAAAATCCTGCATACGCTGACTGTTCACAGAATTGAGATTTTTGTATATATCGGCGGTAATGATTCTATGGATACGGTTGTAAAATTATCGGCATATCTGAAAAGCATCAATTCTGAGATTAAAGTGATTGGTGTGCCGAAGACTATCGATAACGATTTGCCTGTGACTGACCATACACCGGGATTCGGTTCAGCTGCGAAATATGTTGCAACGACTGCACAGGAGATTATCAGAGACAGCAGTGTGTACAGTATTCCGTCCGTGACAATTATCGAAATCATGGGCAGACATGCCGGCTGGCTGACGGCTTCCACCTGTGTGCTCAGAGCGAACGGTGAAGAAGCCCCTCACCTGATTTATCTGCCGGAATCGGATTTTTCATCTGAACAGTTTATCGAAGATGTCAGAAAAGAAATGGCAAAGCACAAGGCCGTTATCGTGGCCGTATCGGAAGGCATTTCGCTTTCGGATGAGAACTCCGCAGAATTCCAGTCGGGAAAAGTCGATAATTTCGGGCACAAGTATCTTTCGGGAGTAGGAAAATATCTGGAAAGACTAGTTGCTGACAGAATCGGCTGTAAAGTCCGTTCGATAGAATTAAACGTCATGCAGAGATGTTCTTCTCACATCTGCTCTAAGACCGATATTGACGAAGCCGAACGAATCGGCAGACATGCGCTCCGTTCGGCACTGGACGGCAACACCGGGCAGATGATGTATTTCCGCAGAGTCAGCGACATTCCGTATGCTGTCACTATCGAGATGACAGAGGCTTCCAACACAGCAAATCAGGAAAAAATGTTCCCCCGCGAATGGATTTCCCCGGAACAGAATCAGGTCACAGATACAGCAGTTTCCTATTTTCTGCCGTTGATTCAGGGAGAAGTCAACATTCTGATGAAAAACGGCCTGCCCGTCCACTTCCAGAGACCGTTACAGATGAGGTAAATTTTTATGAAAAAAATTTCCATCCCCATGCCGAAAAAACTCCGTGAACAGATTGATAATTATACAAATTATCATCTCACGCCGGACGGCTTTAAATATGTTATCGAAAACAATGAAGTCTATATCAAGGGCTTCAGGAAAGGCACGCCGGAAGAAATTCCGGCATATATTGAAAATCTGCCCGTTGTGTATCTGGCCGGACTGCATAACCTGCCTTTGGCCGGGACGGTAAAAATCCCCGATACCGTCCGGGAACTCGAATGGGCTGTTTTCAATGTGCAGGAAACCGCCGAAGAATTCCTTCTTCCGGAAAGCCTTGTGAGAATCGACGAACATGCCTTTGCATGGTGCAAAGCCCTGAAACGGCTTGTCTTTCCGGATTCCGTGACAGAACTCGGCCTTGGCACGGTCATGAGCTGTAAAAAGCTCGAAAGCCTGAAGCTTCCGGCGCATCTGGAAGAAATTCCGGAATGTTTCGCCAGCGGATGTTCTGCCCTGCAAGCAATCGGCATTCCGGATTCTGTCAGCATTATCAAGTTCATGGCTTTCAACGACTGCGGAAGCCTGAAAGAAGTCCGTCTCCCTGCCGGGCTGAAATCTATTGAGAAATACGCTTTCTGCGACTGTACGGGACTGGAAAGAATCATTCTGCCGGATTCTCTGCAATCTATCGGAAAGTTTGCCTTTGCCGGATGTTCCCGTCTGGAAATGCCGGAAATTCCGGAAGGCTGTGAAGTCCATCCCAAAGCCTTCCGGCCTTGAACTGTGACGGAATTTCAGCCTGAAATTTCCTGTTTTTTGTTATTTCTGACAAAAATTTCAAAAATATCCAATATTTCAGAAACTCAGTTGTTATATCAATAGAACCTGCTCACAAGGGGGACAAAATGGAGAATGGATTAGAAAGTTATCTCCGTTTTCTTGAAGGTGAAAAATCCGCATTCAAAACAGTTGTCACGCTCTACTGGGACAGTATGCTGTTATTTACAAACGGTTATGTGCATAATCTGTCCGACGCGGAAGATATTGCACAGGAGGCACTGGTCAGGCTTTCTGTTAAAAGACCACGGCTGACACATGAGAATCAGCTAAAAGCCTATCTGTTCAAAATATGCCGTAATATGGCGATTAATTATCTAAAAAGACAAAAACGCCATCCGGAACTGGAACTGACGGAAAATGTAGAAGATGATATGCAGAAAATTGAAGAACGCATGGAGCTGAAAGATTCCGCCCTTGCCCTGCATCATGCCATGCAGAAATTAAAGCTGGAATACAGGGAAATTCTGTATCTGCGCTATTTTGAACAGCTCACGATTCCGGAATGCGCAAAAATCATGAAATGCACCGAACGGCAGGCCACGGCGACTGCTTTTCAGGCAAGAAAGGCACTCCGGAAAATACTGGAAAAGGAGGGGTATTCCATTGAAAACATATGATGAAGTGTTTGAAAACGTGATGAAAGCGACAGAAGAACATCATAAAAAAATGCGCAGAATCCAGAATGCCGTATCCGTCTCTGCGCTGTGCGCCGTGTGCGTTGCCGGCGTGGGCGTGTTCCTGAAACTGGAAAAGCCTATGTCAGCCCCCTCTGAAAGCCAGACCGAAACCATGACAACAGATGAAATGACCCGTATGCTGGATACGACAGCATCTTCTCCGGCTTCGAGCGATTCGGCCGAGCTGTCGAATTCGATTTCCCGGCTGGTCGAAACAGAAAAGGAGATTTCCGGGCATACTTCCGCACCGCAGGAGCAGGAAGATTCTGAAAAGAGATATACCAGTGTGATTCCGGCAGGAGAGAT
>SVNI01000055.1 GCA_015066975.1 Ruminococcus sp.
GAACTATCTGGATACTTACGGGCTGACTTCTATCAAGACGGAAGAAGATACCAAGAGATATTATTCGCAGAATGAACTTGCCGCGCAGGTGATAGGCTTCACCAACAGCGACGGCGACGGGCAGTACGGTCTGGAAGCCTATTATAACAAATACCTCTCCGGCACAAACGGCCGTGTCATTTCTGCAACAGATGCCAAAGGCAACGAAATGCCCTACCGCTACTCGAAATCCTATCCGGCAGAGGACGGAAGCTCCCTCTATCTTACTCTGGATATGACTTTGCAGTATTATCTTGAAAAAAATCTACAGGCCATGTGTGAAAAATTTGAAGTCCAGAACCGCGCCTGCGGTATCATCATGAACGCCAAAACAGGCGCAATTTACGCTATGGGCACATATCCCAGCTTCGACCTGAACGAGCCGTCTGTTATCTACGACAAGGCGACAAGCGATTATCTCCAGGCTCTCCCCCAGAACGAATACAAAGAAGCTTATATCTCCGCCCGCGAACAGCAGTGGAAAAACAAGGCCATTACTGAAATCTATGTCCCCGGTTCGGTGTTTAAAATCTTCACTGCTGCAATGGCTATCGAAGAAAAACAAGTCGATATTGACAAGGACAGATTCTTCTGCAACGGTGCATATACCATTCAGGGCGTTCCTGACCCGATTCACTGCCATAAGCTCGCAGGCCACGGCGAACAGACTTTCTCCGAAGCACTGACAAATTCCTGCAACCCGGCATTTATCGAAGTCGGCCTGAGAATCGGCATTCATAAATTTTCACAGTATTTCAGTGCATTCGGCCTGACCGAAAAAACCGGAATCGACCTCCCCGGCGAAGGTTCGAGCATCTACCGGAGCGAAGAAAAAATGAGCATTGTCGATTTGGCGGCCAGTGCATTCGGCCAGTCGAATTCTCTGACCCCTATGGAAATGATTACCGGCATTGCCGCGGCCGTCAACGGCGGGTATCTCGTTCAGCCCCATGTCGTTGACAAGATAGTCTCCAATGAGGGCAATGTTATCAAGAATTTCGGCACAAACGTCAAGCGTCAGGTGATTTCTGAAGAAAGCTCCGCTCTTGTCCGTGAATTATTACAGGCCGTTGTCGATAATAACGGCGGTTCTAATGCCTATATCAAAGGCTACGCTATCGGGGGAAAATCCGGTACGTCCCAGAAGCTCGAAACCGGCGACGAAGATAAATACGTCGCATCCTACGCATGTTTCGCCCCTGCCAATGACCCCGAAATTGTTATGCTCATCATGGCGGATGAACCTATGGGCGAAAGCTATTACGGCTCAAAAGTCGTTGCACCGTATTCCCGTATGATTCTCGAAGAAGCCCTGCCGTATCTGGGCTATTATCCGGAATATACTGATGAAGAATACGCAAAATTAGATGTTACTGTTCCGCTTCTGCTGGATACGCAGACAGATACTGCTGTCGAAACCCTGTCCGCACTCGGTCTGCAATATGACATCAAAGGCAACGGCGATACTGTTGTCGGACAGTGTCCGCTGACAGGCTATTCCGTAGCTTCCGGCGGAAAGGTGATTCTCTACACGGAACAGGACTATGAACCGAAGTTCGTCACCGTTCCGGATTTGAAAAACTATACTGCACTGGATGCCAATCAGGCACTGACAAATGCCGGGCTGAATTATGTTGCCGTCGGCGCATCTACTGACAGAACCGACGTTCTTGTGCAGTCACAGTCAATTCCGGCCGGGGAAATGGTCGAGGAAGGCACTGTCATTCAGCTTGATTACAGCACCAACAGTCAGGGCGACTGATTTTTGAATTTTTTTAGGAGATGATTTGGATTTATGAAACTTTCAGATTTACTGGAAAACAGGGCATCTGTATCAGAAAATTTAAGAGATACAGAAATTTCCATGATTACCGACGATAACAGAAAAATTGTGAAAGATTGTCTGTTTGTCTGTGTCAAGGGAGAAAAATTCGACGGGCATACCGTCGCTGAAAAAGCACTCGAACAGGGGGCATCTGCTGTAGTTGCCGAACGTGATTTAGGCCTTGGCGAACGGCAGATTCTCACAGATGACAGCCGTGCGCTTTATGGTGCGCTGTGTTCGGCATGGTTCGGCCATCCTGAACGCAAAATGAAATTTATCGGCGTGACCGGAACAAACGGCAAAACAACTACAACAAGTGTCATCAAGCACATTCTGACCGCCAACGGCCACAAAGTCGGCTTAATCGGGACAATTCAGAACGAAATCGGCGAAGAAGTCATTCATACAAATAATACTACTCCGCTGACATTTGAACTCATGCAGTTATATGACCAGATGTATCAGAAAGGCTGTGATACTGTCGTGATGGAAGTTTCTTCCTTCGGACTCGTACAGAAAAGAATCGGCCTGACGCATTTTGATATTGCCGTCTTTACGAACCTGACACAAGACCATCTGGATTACCACAAGACAATGGAAAATTACTATCAGGCAAAGAAGATGCTGTTCAATATCTGCGATAAAGCAATTATCAATACAGATGATGACTACGGCAAAAGATTATATCAGGAAATCTCCTGTGAGAAATACAGCTACGGCAGTACGGGAGATTTCGCCTATCAGCCGATAACCGTCAAGGCAAACGGTACGGAATTCATGCTGAATCAGAAAAAGATTTCTATGCTGATGACCGGCTATTTCAATATTGCAAACGCTTCGGCGGCATATGCAGTATGCAGGCTTTTCGGTCTGTCAGAAGAACAGATTCTTCCGGCATTGCAGAACTGCACCGGAGTCCGCGGAAGATGTGAGGTCATCCCCACCGGAAAGGAATTTTCCGTTATCTGCGATTATGCCCATACCCCGGATGCGATTGAAAATATTCTCGAAAATGTCAAGCTTTATACTGAAAACAAGCTTGTCTGCCTGTTCGGATGCGGAGGAAACCGCGACAAGACCAAACGTCCCCTCATGGCACAGGCCGCCGCCAAATTTGCCGATAAGCTGATTGTCACTTCCGATAATCCCAGAGACGAAGACCCCGAAGCTATCATCAAAGATATTCTCGAAGGCCTGAAAGATACCAGCACCCCTTATGAAGTCGTTACCGACCGCCGGGATGCTATCGCTCATGCCCTCAAAACTGCTGAATCCGGTGATGTTATCGTGCTTGCCGGAAAGGGGCATGAAGATTATCAGATTTTTGCAAATAATTATCATACACATTTCGACGAACGTGAAGTCGTCGCCGATGCACTCAAAGAATTAGAGTAATCAGGAGGATAAAAATCATGGAAAAGCTGACACTGAAAGAAATCGCTGAAAAATTAGGAACAACTGCGCCGTTTGATGCAGAGATTACCGAAATCAGCACCGATACCAGAAAACTCCCGGAAGGATGCTTGTTTCTGGCACTTCGGGGAAAGAAATTCGACGGTCATAATTTTGTCAGGCAGGCAATCGAAGCCGGAGCTGTCTGCGCTGTAACAGATACCCAGATTGAAAATTTGCCCTGTCTGGTCGTCAAAGATACCGGAAAAGCCCTGCTCGATATCGCAAATCTGTACAGAAATAAATTCAGTATTCCGGTTGTTGCCGTCACCGGAAGCGTCGGAAAGACAACTACCAAAGAATTAATCGCCTGTGTGCTCTCTGAAAAATACAACACGCTCAAAACAGAGGCGAATCTCAATAACGAAATCGGTATGCCCAAGACTATCCTGAACTTAACCAGCCAGCACGGCGCAATGGTGCTGGAAATGGGCATGAACCATTTCGGCGAAATCTCCAATATGACCAACAGCGCACAGCCGACTGTCGCAGTTATCACGAATATCGGATTTTCTCATGTGGAGAATTTAGGCTCTCAGGAAGGTATCAAAAAAGCCAAGCTCGAAATCTTAGAGGGCATGAAAGAAGATGCCCCTCTTGTTACAAATGCAGATGATGCTTTGTTATGCACGCTCAAATCAGAATTAAGCCGTCCGGTTTATACATTCTCGACAAGGGGAAATCCGGCGGATGTTTCCGCCGAAGATATCAAAGAAGAAAACGGCGTGACAACATTCACCATCTGTCACGGAGATAAAAAATCTCTTGCCGTGCTTCCGGCCGTCGGTGAACATAACGTCAAGAATGCGCTGTCTGCTTATCTTGTCGGAACGCTCGCAGGCATGGACGAACAGGAAATTCTCTGCGGACTTGCCAAATATCAGCCTACTGGTATGCGCCAGAATATTATGGAAAAAAACGGGCAGATTATTATTGCAGACTGCTATAACGCAAGCCCCGACTCCATGCAGGCCGGTCTGAATGTCCTCGGAAATTATCTCGCAGACGGCAGAAAAATCGCCGTTCTGGGCGATATGCTCGAACTCGGCAACATGAGCGACGAACTTCATGCCCGTGTCGGAATCATGGCAAAACATGCCGGAATTGACATGCTGTTCTGCTACGGAAAGGCTTCTGAAAAAATCGCAGAATCCGCCGGAGACAAGATTCAGAAATTCTGTACCGATAATGCAGAAATCCTGACACAGAAACTCCGCGAAACCGTGCAGGAGGGAGATGTGCTTCTGTTCAAGGCCAGCCACGGAATGCATCTGGAAAATATTATCGAAAGCCTGTACGGTGTGTAATCATGCCCGTCTGGCTTCAGATGATTTCCGCTCTGAGTTCCGCGCTTCTAAGCGGTATCATGGGAATTGCACTGATTCCGTTTTTGCACAAATGCCGTTTCTGCGACCCTGACCCGGATGCTGAACAGAATCAGGATTCCGAAACGGTTTCCGGAAACAAGCTCAAGCCTACTATGTGCGGAATTCTGCTCATGTTCGGCTGTACGGCCGGATTCGTCCTGAGCTATACGCTTTATATGCAGTTCATGGGCGCAGACCGCACCGGAACGGATTTTCAGTCAGAAAGCACCGCATTACGGCTGATGCTTCTGCATGGGATTCTGTTCGGTATTATCGGGTGGGTTTCGGATTATGTAAGAACTGTTCTGCGAAGGCTCGAAAGCAGTGAAACGGATTTGCTTGTGATTCTCGTGGCATTTTTTACAAATTATTCGTTTCTGAAATTCTATCCGGAAGAAAGCGTTCTGGATTTTGGGTTTTTCCAGTGGGAAGCCGGAGTTCTGAGCGTTCCGGTCAGGGCAGTTCTGCTTACGCTGTTCTGGCACAGTATGCAGAAGCCGGAACAGAATGTAGACGGTGCGGATATTACTGTCAGCACGGTACAGCTTTTGTTCATGACAGTGCTGTGCATTGCCGGAAAACAGAATCTGAATGCCCTGTATGCACTGACATCAGCAGGGGCATGTCTGGGCTGTTTTTACTGGAATCTGTACCCGGCCAAATGCCGTCTCGGTCAGACAGGAACTTACTGGCTGGGAATTACTGTACCGCTGATTTGTCTGCATCATCACAGACTGGATATTTTTATATTATATCTGGCAGTATGGCTGATTGATTTCCTGCCTTTGCTTTTCCGGAAACAGACACTGCTTTCCCTGCTTCGGGAGGACGGAAAATCACCCATGCAGAGAATTATGATTCTGACGGCATTTGCACTGTTCTGCGGTGTGCTGTCAGTCATGCCGGAACATACCTGAAAGGAGAGTTATGAAACAGGCAAAACTGGAAAAAGAAAAAATACGCTTTACGGGTGTGAATATGACCTTTGCGATTGTTGTGCTGTTTCTGCTGGGAATCGGCATTGTCATGATGTTTTCAGCAAGCTATGCAATCGCTATCAATGAGGAGAAACCGGGCTATTTTTACGCGCTTCGTCAGGCGATATTCGGCGGAATCGGACTTGCCGCAATGGTGGGGGTTTCGTTTGTGGATTATCATATTTTTCAGAAACAGTGGGTTGCACTGGGCGCATATCTGGGGAGCGTGTTTCTGCTGATACTGGTGCTGTTCGTCGGGACAGATTTGGGGACTGGCTGTAAACGCTGGCTGAATCTTGGTTTCACGACGTTTCAGCCGTCAGAGCTGGCAAAATTCGCGGTCGTGATTTTATTCTCGTATCTGATAGATACCAGCTTTGACAAGATGAAAACATTCAAGTTCGGCACAGTACGCTTTATGATACTGCTGGGAGTCATTGCCGCCCTGCTGATGCTACAGCCTCACTTGTCGTGTACTATCCTGATTGCAGCAATGGGCTTTCTGCTGATGTTTATCGGCGGTACAAACTGGAGGCATCTGCTTTTGGCGGGACTTGCCGGAGGCGGTGTCGTTGCCGGATGGGTCGCCCTGAAAGTTATCTCCGGAAAACAAACCTACTTTATGAACCGGTTAGAGCCCTGGTTTCATCCGTTCGAGTCCGAAGATGCCTACCAGACACAGCAGTCGTTGATTGCTATCGGTTCGGGCGGTGCGTTCGGGCTGGGGCTGGGCGAATCCAGACAGAAATATTTATATCTGCCGGAATCGGAAAACGACTTTGTGTTTTCGATTATTTGTGAAGAACTGGGTTTTTTCGGGGCGGTGATGGTGATTCTGCTGTTCGTTCTGCTGGTAGCACAGGGGTTTCATATCGCCACACACAGCAAAGACCGCTTCGGGATGCTGGTCGCTTCCGGATTTACTATGCAGATAGGCTTGCAGGCATTTATTAATATCGCCGTTGTGAGTAATCTGTTCCCGAATACCGGCATCAGCCTGCCATTTTTCAGCTACGGCGGTACAGCTCTGGTCATGCAGCTTGTCGAAATGGGAATTGTTCTGAATATCTCACGGGGGCGGTATGTCGTCAGTCAGGAAACCGCCGTCAGAAAGCAGTCAGCAGGCAGAAAAGCCGCATAGTGACCCGTAGAAATAGATTATTCTGAAAGGATTTGGATTTTTTATGACAAAAGTATTACTCGCAGGAGGCGGAACGGGCGGACATATCAACCCGGCACTGGCAATCGCCGGAATTATAAAAGACCATATTCCGGATGCGGAATTTCTGTTCGCCGGTACGCCAAACGGCATGGAAGCAAAACTGATTCCGCAGGCCGGATACAAGATAGAATTTATCAAAGTCGCCGGATTCCAGAGAAAAATCAATCTGGAGAATATCGGCAGAAATATCAAGGCACTGTATTATCTGGCAGGTTCGGGAAGACGAGCAAAGCAGATAATTCAGGAATTTCAGCCGGATATCGCCATTGGTACAGGGGGCTATGTCGCAGGGCCTGTCATCCGGATGGCCGCCAGAATGGGCATCCCGTCTGCAATTCATGAGCAGAATGCCTATCCTGGTGTGACAAACAAACTCCTCGCAAAAGAAGTCAGTCATGTCATGCTGACTGTGGAAGATGCCCTGAAATATTTCGACCCGAATATTAAGTATACCGTCACCGGACTGCCCGTCCGTGCGGAACTCATGAAGAAAACAAAAGCACAGGCAAGAGCGGAACTCGGCTTCAATGACGATTTCTGCATTCTGTCCTTCGGCGGAAGTCTCGGCGCAGGCGCGATTAATGATACTATGGCGGAAGTCCTGAAATGGCACGTTTCCGAAAAGCTGAATATCAATCATATTCACGGCTACGGCGGTATGGGAAAAGATACTTTCCCTGCTAAGATGAAAGAATACGGCGTTCCCATGAAAAGCAGGCGCATCCGCATTACGGAATATATCAATGATATGGATACCTGCATGGCGGCGGCAGATTTGGTTGTCTGCCGTTCCGGCGCAAATGCCCTCGCTGAACTCGAAATGCTCGGCAAACCCTCTGTTCTGATTCCGTCCCCGATTGTCGCCGGAAATCATCAGTATCATAACGCTATGGTGCTCGGAAAAGCCGGCGCGGCTATCGTGATTGAACAGAAAGATATCACCAACGAGAAAATGCTTGACGAAATCAAGAAATTATATCAGCATCCGGATAAGCTACAGAGCATGGCGCAGAATGCCGCTTCTCTGGCTGTCCGCGATACGGAAGAAAGAATCTGGAACGTGATTGAAACTCTCCTCCCCAGAAGCAAATAATTCCGCACAAATCTGACGCTTTTTACATACTATGCAGAATGAAAGGAAGTGTCAGTCATGCAGAAATTTGTGATACGCGGAGGCAGGCGGCTGGAAGGTGACATCACAGTGCAGGGCGCAAAAAACAGTGCTCTGCCCATTCTGTCAGCCGCCATGCTCTGCACCGGAGAGAGCATTCTCGAAAACTGTCCGGAATTGTCCGACGTGTATGCCGCCTGCCAGATTCTCACCAGCGCAGGATGTCACTGTCAGATGCAGAATCATACTGTCAGAATTCAGGCGGATGCCATCCAGAATTCTGAAATTCCGGAAACACTGATGCAGGAAATGCGGTCTTCTATTATCTTTCTGGGAGCAATGCTCGGCAGAACCGGCCGCTGTGTGCTCGGCTATCCGGGCGGATGTGAACTAGGCCCTCGTCCGATTGACTTGCATCTGTATGCATTTCAGAAAATGGGCGTGAAGATTCAGGAGGAAAACGGCATTCTGACCTGCATTACCCCGAACGGCCTGCACGGTGCAAAGATTCATTTGCAGTTTCCGTCCGTCGGTGCAACGGAAAATATTTTGCTGGCTGCCGTGCTCGCAAAAGGGGAGACTGTCATCACCAATGCCGCAAGAGAACCAGAAATCGTCGATTTGGCGCAGTATCTCAGAAAATGCGGTGCAAATCTCACAGGGGAAGGAAGCAGTACCCTCGTGATTCAGGGTGTTAAGAAACTGACCGGCTGTACATACCGGATTATGCCTGACCGGATTGTTACAGCGACATGGCTCGCCGCAGCGGCTGTTACGGGCGGTGCGGTCAGACTGATGCAGGCAGATACCGCAAGTCTGGAAGGAATTCTTGATGTATTTGAACAGATGAACTGCCATTGCAGTCATACAGAAGATACTATCTGTTTTTCTGCCGGAAATGTGCTCCGGTCGGTGCGCAGTCTGAAAACTATGCCGTATCCGGGCTTTCCGACAGATGCACAGGCTGTCGTGATGGCTGTGCTCTGCAAGGCAAACGGAACTTCTGTTATCGAAGAAACAATTTTTGAGAACAGATTTCGTCATGTGGATGCGCTTGTCAGAATGGGCGCAGATATCCAGACCGCCGGGCGTGTTGCTGTGATTCATGGTGTGCATCAGCTTCACGGCGCACCCGTCAGCGCAACGGATTTAAGAGGCGGGGCGGCTCTGCTCGTCGCCGGACTCGGCGCACAGGGCGAAACTGTCCTGACAGAAATTTCCCATATCGACAGAGGTTATGACTGTCCTGAACAGGTGCTCCGGAATCTCGGCGCGGATATCAGAAGAATCTGATTTTTTTCAGGATTCTATATTCTATCACATAACATAGGAAGTGAGCAGATTTGAGAGATATTGAAAAACTGAACATGGCACATGATGCCAGCTCCAAAAGAATCCGCCGCCGCAGGAGAGGACGGCCGCTGTATGCACTTCTGGTCGTGATTCTGGCTTTTGCAATTGTCGTCACCCTCTCCATGACGGTATTTTTCAACATCAGGATAATACGCATCACCGGAAATGCAGAGTATGACCCGGAATATATTGTCGAGAAAATCGGCGTTTCCGAAGGCGACAACATGATGCGCCTTAATCTGCCGGAACTCCAGACCAAAGCCGAAGAACAGCTCCTTAATGCCGAAACGGTTACTATCAGGAGACAGTTTCCCAGTACCCTCGTGATTGACGTACAGCAGGCTGTTCCGGCTTATAATGTCAGCTATGAATACGGCACACTCATCATCAGCCGGAATAATAAAATCCTCCAGAACAGCATGGACCCTATGGACGGACTGGTCAGCATTATTGGCTATGTTCCGGAAGAAACTACCCCCGGAAAACATCTTACCGCTTCGGAAGAACGCTATGATAAAATCTTCTCCGCCTTTCAGGAACTGATGCAGGAAAATGAACTTGCCGTGCCGATTGTCTCCGTCAATCTGTCTGACCTGAATGATATTATCGTCAATTTTGATAACCGGATAGAATTCGATATGGGCAACTGGAGCGAGATAAATTATAAAATCCGATTTGCAGAACAGGTTATCGCCGAACAGTCCCCCGACAAAGAGGGCTATTTAACCATGATTGGCACAAATCAGTGTTCATTCCGGAACAAGGCCGATGTGCTCAATGCCGAAAAGAACGCCGAACGCCGGGCTGTCGCACAGCAGGAAGCAGATGCACTGGCCGTTTCGGAATCAGAAGAAAATACAAATCCTGAGGAAATTCCGGAAAATTCCGAAAATCCGGAAGCCGTTCCGGAAATTCCTGAACAGCTTGAATAAAAATTTATGTATATTTTTGTGAAAAACGCTCATAAAAGGGCGGTCAAAGTTGTATGTTTCAGGAAATTTTAAAATTTTGTCAAAAAACTATTGCAAAATCAATGCAGATGTGCTAAAATATATTTATCTAAGTATTTTTTACGGAATGAATGATTCTGGTAGGAGGAAATAAAATGACAGACTTCATCTATGAAGAAGCTTTTGAACCTGATGTAAATATCAAAGTAATCGGCGTTGGCGGCGGCGGCGGAAATGCGCTCAACTGCATGGTTGATGCTACTGATGTCAGTGATATTGAATATGTAACGATTAATACAGATGCCAAAGCACTGAAAAATTCCAAAGCCGCTACCCGTATCCAGATTGGCGCAAAACTTACCAAAGGCAGAGGCGCAGGAAATAAGCCCGAAATCGGTCAGCACAGCGCAGAGGAAAATATCGAAGAAATCGAAGCCGCTCTCAAAGGCGCAGATATGGTCTTTATTACCGCTGGCATGGGCGGCGGTACTGGTACAGGTGCAGCCCCGGTTGTCGCAAAAGCTGCACAGCAGATGGGCATCCTCACAGTCGCCGTTGTCACAAAGCCTTTCGCTTTCGAGCGCGAACAGAAAATGCGTCAGGCAGAAGCCGGTATTGCTGAATTGCAGAAATATGTGGATTCCCTGATTGTCATCCCGAATGAAAAACTGCTTGCAGGTCTCGAAAAAGCACCGACAATGAAAGAATCTTTTGCACTCTCTGATGATATTCTGAAAACAGGTGTCAAGAGCATTTCTGACCTGATTGTCGAAGAAGGCTATATCAATCTGGACTTTGCAGACGTTTCCACTACTATGAAAGGCGCAGGCTATGCACATATGGCTATTGGTCACGGTTCGGGCAAAGATAAGGCCATGGAAGCTGCCAAGGCTGTTATCAGCAGTCCGCTTCTGGAAACTTCCATTGCAGGTGCAAGAAGACTGTTGATTAATATTGCAATGTCCGAAGATACCCTCGCTTCTGATGTCGATACAGCATCTAAAATGATTACAGAAGCCGCTTCTCCGGATGTACAGTTCATTTTCGGCGCGGCCTTCAAGGAAGATATGCAGGACGAAATGACCGTCACGGTTATTGCTGCCGATTTCTCCACAGGAGAAGAAGCAACTCCCGAACCCGAAGAAGAACCCGCTCCGAGAATCATTCAGAAATCAGCTTCCAAGCCTGTTTCTAAACCCAAGAGGGAAGCCGCTCCGGTTATCGTGGAGGAAGAACCCGAAGAAGAACCCGAAGAAGAAATTCTGGAAATCGAAGACGAGGAAGAAGAAACTCCGGTTCGCTCTGCTCCGCAGGAACAGTCCAACAGCTACATGCCCAGACCTTCCGGCACACAGAGAAGACCCTCTGTCAATGACATGGACATGCAGGAGATTTTCGATATTCTGGGAGGAAATTAATCCATGATTCCCGAAGGCATTCTGAAATCGTCCCCGCTGGGCGGTTTTGAGAAACATTCTGTTGAATCCTATCTTCATGAGCAGATAGAAAATCTCAATCAGCTTGAAGCACAGGCCGGAATGCCCCTGACAAACTATGATGATTCCATGCTGAAAAAAGTCAGATTCGGCTCTGGTTATGGCAAAGAATCCGTTCTGACCTATATCACGATGATTCAGCAACAGATTCTGATGCTGGAAACAATCATAAAAAATTAAGAAATTTATGCATTTTCAGCTCCGGCTATCTAAAAAATGCCGGGGCTGTTTTTCGCTTTTGTTAAAATTGCACGAATTTTCAGTCAGGAATTTTACATAAATTCGCTTGCAACTGCAAGAAAAATATGTTATAATAATACAGTAATGTGATACAGGAACGAAAAATATATCCCTGTAAAGAAAGTGAGTTGTTATTATGTCCCTTCCAAATGGTGTACTCAAACCAGCCAAGTTTGGCGGTTACGAAAAAGATTCTGTTCTGACCTATATCCAGGAGCTTCAGGAAAAATATGATGCACTAGAAGACGAAACCAAAAAACTTCGTGAAGTCCAGAGCGCAGAACAAAGCCAGCTTGTGCAGGATTACAAGCGCGGTGAGGAAGATGCCAAAAGACGCGCCGCCGAAGCCGAACGGGAAGCCAATAAAAAAGTTCAGGCTGCTGAAAAGAAAATCTCCGAAATGGAGGAGAAATTCAATAACGCTAACGACAAGGCTGCCAAGCTCGCAGAAGCCCTCAAAACCGAAAAGGAAGCCCGTCAGGCTGATATCGAAAAAGTCAAGAAACAGCTGGAAGAAATTACTACCAGCAGTGCGGATGAAGACAGAATGAAAGAATATCAGCAGGAAATTATGGAACTGAAAAACGAAATCAGCTCCATGAGCATGGAAGCCAATGAACTGAATACCAAGCTGGAACTCCAGGAAACCGAACTTGCTGACCAGAAATCCAAAGTCGAAGATGCTGAAATCGAGCTGGAAGACTTAAATCAGTCGCTGGATGCCAAAGATGACGAAATCGCCGCAAAGAGTGAGGAAATCTCCTCCCTGAAAGCCAGAAATACCCGTCAGGAATCCGAACTGCTCGAACTCCGCGCTTCTGAAAGAAGTCTCCGTGACCAGGTGAGGGAACTCGAAGCCAAACTCGACGAACTCAAAAATCAGCCGGCACAGAATGTCACTGCCGATATGTTCGGCGGATGGATGGCAAACGTCGCTAAGAATGCCGAAAAAGATGCCCGTGAACAGGTCGAAAATGCTAAGAAAGAAGCTGAGGAAATCGAGAAGGAAGCCTCCGAAGCTGCTGAAGCTCTCCTCGCAGAAGCCGAAGAACGTGCTTCTACTGCTAATGCCGAAGCTGATAAAATCCTCGACGCTGCCAGAAAACAGGCCGAAGAAGAAGCTGCTGACAAGCTCAGAAATGCCAAAGAAACCGAACGCAAGGCAAAGGAACTTTCTGCACGGATTCATGATACTCTCCTTGCACAGATTGCCAGTGTAGAAGAACAGCTCCAGAACATTCAGGAATCTGTCATGCAGGCCGTCGAAGGCATGACCGACAAGCTCGACGAAACCGGCAGTCTTATCGAACAGGCAAAGAAAGATATCAGCACAGAAACAGAAACGGCTGCGCCTGCTGTTTCCGAAGCAAAGCCCGAAACTGAAAAAGAAGCTCCTAAGCCCGAAACACTCAAAATTGAGGAAATTCAGCCGGAAGCTCCCAAGCCCGAAACACTCAAGATTGAAGAAATTC
>SVNI01000056.1 GCA_015066975.1 Ruminococcus sp.
GAAAGTGTGATAAAAATACTTCAATATAGATACTGGCCACATAAGGAATCAGGGCGTATGCGCTGTAGATGAAGATATTCTTCATTGTGCCTTCGCCCTCCAGCAGGGTGCAGATAGACCAGTTCCCGACTACCCATGTACAGAATAATATAATCGTCTGTACAATATAGGGAATAATATTGAACATCTTGTCGGCTTCGGCATAGAACTGAAAGCCGTATAATCTGTTGTAGAAAATCGATGCAACAAACCAGAGCAGGATAATCACAATGGAATATTTCATAGAACCGGCTTTTTTCCAGCGCATATCCTCGAAGCCTTCCATCGGATGGGTGACTGCATGTTTGACCCATTGCTTATTGGTTAAATCCATCATAAGGCTTATCCCTCCTCCTCTCGTTTTCTTTCGTCAGTACGGGTGATATCATATTCCAGATTCGGCTTGTAGTGCTTCTTGAGATACCATTTCAGGGCAAAGCCTGCAATTACAAGCAGAATCACCACAGCCACAACAGCACGGATGTGAGCTGTCAGCCACTCGGAGCGATAGCCTTCAAAAGCTCTGTTATAGCGATAGGGAGAATCTGCTAATTTGGCATATTTCATAGAGCCTGCATAGTCGCCCTCTACCAGCAGAGCTGCTGAAATTCCAAGAAATGCCCGGCGGTAGTTGCCGTCATATTGCAGAACCTGATACCACGGAGCAAGTGCTTCTTCATAATAACCGCCGTTATACAGAACAGTTGCTTCATGAACAATTTTTCCAAAGTCAGTTTCTTCAAAGACAGTGACTGTATTTTTTCTGGTATCGAGCACCAGAATATTATTGCCGATAGATTCCACTGCGGTGACTTCCGTGAAACCGCCAAGCTGTTCGGACGAACTGCCGAAGATGAACAATAAATTACCTTCTTCATCATACTGGAATACACGGCCGGAAGTCAAATCCAGACAGTTGATACTTCCGTCATCAGAAATTTCAATATCACAAATCATGGACTGATAGTTTTTATTTGTATTGCTGTCATAGACGGCTTCCACATCGCCCCATGATGTTTCCAGACTGGAAAACAGATTTGTTCCTGCCGGATTCAGCTTCTTCACAGTATCTTTTTTCTGAGATGTGGACTGTGTACAGGTATAAATAAAGCCTTCATCATCCAAATCAAAGCTTGTGATACCAGACGGAACAGTTCGGGAAGTTCTGGAGCGCATTTCATCTGTCGAAATCAGTTTCCAGAAGTAATTTGCAATAACAGCAGAAGTCGCTTCTACTGTATTCGCGCCATAATAGCCCTGAAATTCGCCTTCGTTATTGAACATTGCCGCACCAGTTGTAATGTTGCCTAATACAATATAGACATTCCCGGCTTTATCGGCAATGACTCTCTGTGGCATGAATGTCAGCTCCTGTGAGAATAATTCTGATTGAGGTTTTGTGATTTCCATCTGCACATTGCAGTCATAATCACACACCAGAACTCTGGAATTGTTATAATCTGCGATATAAACTAAATCCGTTTCCGGAGCAACATAAATGCCTTCCGGCTGTTTGAGTGTCGTGACAGAACCGTCTTGATATTTGAATTCATCCATAATCATGACAGCTTCTGTTAAATCAGAATTTGTTACAACAATTCTGTTATTTTTGGAATCTGCAATGAAGAATTGGTCATAGGCATCTCTGAAAATATCGCTCGGCTCGGAAAAGTCGCCAATACCCAAATCCTGACCGCTGACGGAACGCGCCGCCAGATAGCCGGCCTGTGAGGGAATGGCTTCTTCCCATCTGTCATAGTTATAGACATCATAATGTTCTTCGGCATGGACTGCCATTCCCAGCAGGGAGGAAGAAGCAAGCAGTCCGGTGAGTATACAAACTGCCATCTTTCTGAATTTTTTATGCATATGTCCGCCCCCTTAATCCTTAATGCCAGAATGCGCCATTGTTTCGATAACGTTTTTCTGTGCCATCATGAAAATCACAATCGGCGGAACTAACATGAAGACTGCGGCCGCCATTGCCACACCTGCTCTTGCCAGTCCGGAGCTTGCCGCCTGCTGTGCAACAGTCGGCAGTGTCTTGAGCGATTCTTTATAAACCAGCGTACCGCCCTGAATGTTCCATGCCGCCTGAAATGCGAAAATAATCATGGTCATGAGTGCAGGCTTCTGGTTCGGCATAACGATTTTCCAGCAGATGGTGAACATGTTCGCACCGTCTACTTTTGCGGCTTCAATCATGGCATCCGGAATGGTCGTCATAGACTGACGCATCAGGAACAGGCACATCGGAGAAGCTACAGAGGGCAGAATCAATGCCCAGTAAGTGTTAATCATCCCGAGTCTTGCCATGACAATATACTGCATGATGTAGATGACATTGCTCTGATATAACAGAGATGTGACAATAATCTTATTCATGACATTCATGCCGGGAAGTTTGCACTTCGCAAGCACAAATGCCGCCATAGAAGCGAATACGCACTGTGCGACTGTTACACATATCGTAACAAACACGCTGTTGAAAACATATCTTGAAAAAGGTACCCACATGTCAGACATGGTCTGGAACATGTCGCGGAAATTATCAAGCGTCGGGTCAATGACATACAATTTCGGCGGAAAGACAAATAATTCATGCACCGGCTTGATGCTCATGATAATCGCCAGATAAATCGGCAGTGCCATGAACAGCCCCAGCACTGTCAGAAAGACGAAAATGCCAACTGTTCCGCCGATTTTCTTTCCGGCCTGCTTGTTTGAACCTTTTGATTTTTCAATGCTTCCTGCCTGATATTTCTTGGGCACTTTTACTTCTTTTTTCTTTTCCTGAAGATTTGCTGCTGTCATAAAGTAAAGTTCCCTCCTTAATCCATGAAATTACTCAGCAGTTTGCTGATGAGCTTATTGCAGACAAGCATTGCGATAAATAATACCATGCAGATGGCGGATGCATACCCCATCTCATAACGAACCCAGCCGTAGTCATAAGCATGTGTCATGATAGTGTGTGCTTTATAGTCCGTACTCGGAAAGCCTACCAGACTCTGCGAAACCGTGCCGGCCGTGAAAGAGCTGACAATCTGCATTACCGCCGCAAACATTAACTGAGGCCCCATAGACGGAATCGTGATATAAATTAATTCCTGCCATCTGTTCTTGATGCCTTCGATAGCTCCGGCTTCATATTGTGAACGGTCAATATTCTGGAAACCTGCACGGAGCGCAAGGAAGCCTGCACCCAGAGAAATCCAGAGTTGTACCACAATAACAACACCCAGTACATAAGAACTGTCTGTCAGCCACTGTACCGGAGCTGTTACCAGTCCCAGATTCAGCAGAACAGAATTCAGATACCCGTAAGAGTCACCTGAAAAAATCAACTGCCATACAGTGTAGATGTTCGCCATGGACGGCGCATAGAATATCAGTGTAAAAATCGTTTTCAGCTTCGGATGAAGCTCGTTAATCAGCCATGCCAGCAAAAAGCACAAAACATAGCTCAAAGGGCCTGTGAATAAAGCAAATACTAACGTAACTCGAATTGACTGGATAAAAATACTGTCGTTCAGAAACAGTGTTGTATAATTCGATAAGCCGATAAATTTCGGTAACTGTACCATATCGAAATCTGTAAAGCCCATAGGCAGGGACATCACAACAGGTACAATCGTAAAGATGAAGAATACCAGCATAAAGGGCAGCATCATGAAATAGCATTCTTTGTTCTGCTTGACCTGAAGCCACATCAGACGGCGTTCTTCCTCTTTGGTACGTTTTCCGATTTCAGAATGTTCCAAAATTCATTCCTCCTTGTTTCAAAATTAGTCAGAAGCCGTTGAAAGTCCCAGATTTTCACGTTTTCTGGTGATTTCAGTATTAATATCACGGTTATACCAGAGGAGCGTATCACGAGGATTTTCGTTGTTATTGACAGTTTCACGAAATGCATTCATGATGTTTCGGGTAACGGCATAAGAAGCCGGAATAATCGGAATTTCCTGTAATTCGCTCTGAGCTTTCAGCAGAGTTTCCTGTTCGGATTTCGACCATGCAAGCTGCTGAAGGGCTTCGGTGTTAGCAGTAGTATAACGTCCGAGCTGACCAAGCAGACCTTCAATCTGCGTTCCGTATTCTACCTGAACCTCCGTAGAGCTGAACCATTTGAGGAAATCCCATGCGCCGTTGATATCCTTGCATTTCTTGAAGATAACTGCGCCGGATGCTGTCGAATTGACCGCATGAGAAACCGTTCCGTCTTCCTGCACCGTGCCGGGCACTTGTGTGAAGCCCCATAAACCCTTAATTTCCGGAGAGGCGACGGATAACTGATTATAAAAACTATAGTCAGAAATAACTATCGGATATTCTCCTGTGCGGAAACGGGAGAAGCCGTCATAAGACTGTTCAAAACCATATTTGGTGTACATGTCTGTCCATTTCTCGAATGCCTTGACAGCAATAATATCATCAAAATTGGTCAGTGTCTGGTCAGCATTGTAATAATTCAGGCCGTTCTGGAGCAGGAACATTGCAAACGTGTGACCGGATTCCGTAGCGGCAGAGATAGTCGCATTCGTACCGGATACTACCGGCAGAACCAGTCCGACATACATATAATTTCGCTGTAAGCCGGGGAGCATGTCAATAATATCATCCCATGTGGACGGCGGGGCAGTATAGCCCATTTCAGAAAGAATATCTTTTCTGTAGAACATCATCGCCCAGCTCTGGCTTAACGGCAAACCGTAACAGCCGTTCTCGTAGCAGTAGGGAACGGTCGCATTTTCCTGAAAACGTGTGGTAACTTCATCAAAATCAGAAAACTCGTTTTTCAGGTCAACAAGCAAACCTCTGGCCGCTAAGTTGACAGGGAATTCACCGCCGAGGAATAAGGCAACATCAGGGCCTTTTCCGGCAAGGGTTGCTTCTACAACACCGCCCACAACCAGATTGACGGCAATCGGTGTGTCATACTGTTCTGAAAATTCGGATTCTACCAGAGACTTGACTACCATAGCCTGGTCACGGCCTAAGCTGACCCATACATTGATAGCTTCTTCGCCGGCATCATCAGAAAGATTGGTATAATCTTCAAAGAAAGAACTGTAGAATCTCTGCCAGCTAAAGCTCATGGCTTTGAATGCATTTCTCTTGACAGAGCTGAAATTCTGGTCAGCAGAGGCAAGCTCCAGATAATCCACTTCAAGGGGCTGTCCTCTGTAGTCGAACATCCACGCAGAAAGTGCAGTGATATTATCTTTAATCTGAGAGAGATAATCCGGAATTTTCAGAGGCGTTTCAATACAGCTATCTAAAACCAGATACATGCGCTCCAGAGAAGCCGCTTCTGAACCCTCTGAACCTGCCATTGTTTCGATATTGTTCTGAATGGCTTTCAGGTCATTGGACAGTCTCTCAAATTCGCCCAGCAGTTCCGGAATACGTTCATGTACATAGTAATCTGTATACTTGTCCGGAGAAGGGCCTGTAATCATCAGGATTTTTCTGTAATACGAGTTGATATCCAGCACAGCGGCATCCAGAACGCGCATAGATTCACCGATTTCGCCGGGGATAACTTCCATTTTGATAGTATGGGTTTCTCCGCCTTTGAGATAGATATATAATTCTTCGCCGTTGACATCCGTCGGAGAAACAACCTGCCATTCTGTATCATAATAGAACTTGACCTGATTCATTTCTTCACAGATGACTTCATTATCAATATAGATTCTGCGGTTGGAGTAGAAACCTCTCATTTCGTTCTGACGGGCTTTGATTCCTAGTTTATACCAGCCGTCCTGAATCTGACTGCCGTCTACTTCCCATGTAATCGTCTGCATCGCCTGATTCCAGTTTCCCGAACCGATAGTATTATACACTGTCTTGGACGGATTTGACGGAGATGCCAGATAATTCGAGTTATCCGAAGTCGGATAAAGTGTCGAATCACTCTTGTAAACCGCCGATTCGCCCTCAATTCTCAGCAGAGTAGACGGCGTGTTCTCTTTGGAAATGCCGGTGCTCACACTGCTTTTATATTCCGCATAGCTCGGAAGACTTTCCGGCTTGTAAAACTTGAAATATTCCAGTGCGAAATAGCCTTTGGTAATATCAAACGTAATTTCATGCTTGCCCTGTTCCAGATAGAAAATCAAAGGGTCATTGAATAAGCCGTCCACATCCAGCAAAGGCGTTTCCATCCACATGCCCGTTTGAATCTGAGTCGGACGCACCTGATTTCCTTTCGAGTCCAGTTTGATTTCTTCGCTGTTGACATAAATCTTGTTCAGCGTTGCACGGGATGCCGTATCATAAGGCGATTCACCATCAATCAGAATCCCGAATTCGATATTCGCCATATTTGACGGAATCGGCAGATAGGAGAAATCCAGACAATAAATTCCGGTTTCCGGAACGCTGACCTGATAGCTGACGCTTCCGTCAGGCGCATTCCATATCAGAACATTATCCCGATTTTCCTGATTGTAATCGCTGCTGTAACTGCCGACAGAAACGCCGTCCGGTTCGCTTCCGGCATCCATAGAAGCGTAATCACTGCCCTGCACCAGAATTTCCTTTTCCGGTCTTTTTTCGCCGATATAAGTATCATAGTAATCACTATAAGTAGCCTGTTCGACATACAGGGGCGTTTCCGTTTCGGCGGCATCTGTGAGGACAGTTCCGGAAGTATCTTTCTTAGTTCTCTGGGGTTCTTTTTCGGCAAAGACCGGCAAAGAAGCATTGGAGAACAAGGCCAATACCAGAAATGCACTCAGCAAATACATCTTTTTGCTTTTCAGAATAATTCCACCCTTCTTTACTGCTGAAAAAATCAGCAGTGAGTTAAGATATTTCCGGAATCCACCGGAAATAGCATATTCATACATTTTATATTATAACAGAAAAGCAGTTCACATGTCAAGTATTTTTCAAATATTTTACACAAAAAATTAATTTTCTGACTATATGATATGCACAAGAAGATAAAATTTGGATATTTTATTATATTAGTTTATATATTTAACTTATTCAGAAAAGTACTGGAAATAAAAGCAAAAATCCACAAAAATACTCAAAAAATATTTGAAAAAACACTTGCTTTTTTTCTCGAAATGTGCTAGAATATTACTAACAGGATTTCTATCTTGATTCAAAATACAGGAGGTGTGTAAAGTTATGGCATATCAGATTACTGACGCTTGCATCAGCTGCGGCGCATGTGCAGACGAATGTCCTGTCAATGCAATTTCCGCTGGCGATACCAAGTACGAAATCAATGCAGAAGTCTGTCTTGACTGTGGTGCATGTGCTGCTACATGTCCCGTTGAAGCTCCTCAGGCTGAATAAGTGATGAAAAATCACTTAATCCGTTCTTTTATGAACGTGTGAGTTGAAATAGGCTGAATAATTCAGACAAAGTGCTTCAAAAAATCAGAAACCAACTAAAAGAACAGAACCGTCCTTTCGGACGGTTCTGTTTTTGGTATTTAACTAATGATGTTCTCAAAATATTTTTCGATTTTGTCGTCTAATTCTGTATTGTCGTTTTCAGAATCAGTAACGGATGTAGTAACAGAAGTATAAATTGATTTTGACGCTGTATTAGCAGACTGTACTGTTGTTTTTTCGAGTTTGTTGTGCAGATATTTTGTCAGAACAACAATATCAGAAACATTTATTTGACCATTTTGGTCAGCATCACCATATTTGTAGTAAGTATCATTCAGAGCGGCTTTTTTCAGCAGAATCAAATCGTAGATATTAACCAAATTATCATTGTTCAAGTCAAAAAAGATGCGATTTCCGATTGTAATATCTTCAGATTCTGTGTAGTAATATTCCGGTTCAGCGACTTCCTTGAAGTTGACACGGAAGTAATCCATAGAACCATCCATGTTTTTGCCGATATAATATTGTGCATCTTCCGAAACAATATCTACAGGGTCAAGTGTGATATTTTCTGTTGCCAGAGTCTGACCGTTTACAATCAGCTTGACTTCATCACCCGAAAATACCACGCTGATGACTGCCCATTTTCCGAGTTCATAAGCATTGTCAGCTTTAACTGTTTTCAGAGTATTTCCGTCATTTATGAACAAGCCGAGTTTGTTATTTGCGCCAGCAAATAATTTGATATATTTTTCATTATTGCCGAATTCAAAAATAAAGCCCATATCTCGCATCAGTACAGCTGTCTGATATTCTGCATCATGATAATTCGCATAGGAACTGTCAGCAATAATATACTGATTTGTGCCGTTGAATGTCAGAACGCCGTTTGCACTGGTGCGTGTTTCTTCCCATGTCGGATTGTTGACAGATACCCCATAAGTAGAAATATAGTTATCCTTAGCGATTTTAGAACTGTCCGTATCGAATTCAAGACCGGCATACTGACCGTCATTGTATGGACGGGAGTTGACATAAGCATCCGGACTTGTCCAGCCGTAGACTGCACCAGCCTGAATGGTTCTGCTGGAATCATCATAATAATCACCGTCAGTGATAACCTGACCGGTTGCTGAACCCTTTGCAAGTCCATAAGTGACACCCTTGACAGTGGCATTTCCGGAAACAGTATAATCATTAAAGACAAGACCGCTTTCCAGAACTCTTGCATTATCCAAAACAACAGAATTTCCCATGACTCCGGCGGAATCCGAAACAATGGCGTTATCCTTGACAGTAGCATTTTCAGCAACAACGGCATGACCGGAGATGACAGCATTTCCGGAAACCTTTGCAGAGCCGGTTACAGTGGCATAATCTTTAATCTGTACATTTCCGGTAACAGTCGCATAACCGAGAACTTTTGCATTCGGAGCGACATAGACGGAATCATCTACATGAGCAGTCGAAGCAACAAATCCTCCGCCGTTGCTGTGATAGCTTCCTCTTGATGCGCCTGTGTTATTCATAGTCTGCTTGATTTCTGCGCCGTCGATTGTGACTGCGTAGGGATAGCGTGTCTTGCCTAAGAACGGACGATGATTTTCATCGAATTCGCCCTCTCCGTAAGCCCACGGAACGCCGTTTTCCTGCCAAGTATCGGAATCGGGAGTTGCGGTAACGGTTAGATAGACTGCACTTGCGCCGTCAGTGGAAATACTTGCAGATTCTCCGGCTCTGAATAAATCGGAATATACTGTCGAGCCGTCATATTTCTGCACAACGAGGCAGGCTCTCCAGTCTACGCCCTGTACATCTGTTAGACCTTCGAGTGTGACAGAAACTGTATTTCCGGAAACTTCCAGCGGAATGAGATTCAAGCCGAATTGCTGAGGCGCACGTTCAGTCGGAACAGTATAATAATTATCTTTATCAGTAGTTTTTTCGAGCAGAGTGTAGATTTCGCCCCAGTTCCATTCGCCGTTAGCCAATAACTGATTTTGCCGAGCCTGATACCTGTCCTGATGTGCGAAATCCAGAGTAGCAAGACGGGCAGCATATTTTCCGAGGGTTTCTTTGATGTCAGCATTGGCAAGGCGGTCAATTTCCTTATAGGGATATTCATCAATCTGACCGTTCTGCATGAGAGTTTTCATGAAGTCTGCGCCGTAGCCGTCCAGATTATCAGGATTATCCGTCAGATACTGCAAAAATGCCCATGATGCATAGTTATCACGGCCGAGAATCGGCGTAAAGCAGAGATTCTTCATGTAAGTTTCAAAATAATCCGTACCGGATGCAGGGTCGCTGACCCACTGACTGTAATAATCGGAATATAGGAATTGTTCTCTGTACCAGTTAGCGATAGCTTCCCACCATGACTGAACATATTTGTTTTCGTTCCAGCCGAGCTGATGTGCTGTCACAACATGACCGAACTCATGAGGGAGCACCCATGACGGATTGGGGCTGTTCTGCATCGCACCGACACAGCAGAACATGAATGCATAACCCTGATTGTCATAACCCATATAAGCCCAGTCATCCGCAAACGGTGAAAGCCCTGTTCCGGAAATGTAGAAATTCACTTTATACTGATTTCCGTCGCGGAATGCCAGATTCACAGACTGTGTGGGAGCTTCCATCTGCAAATCATTCATGTAGACATCCCAGCAAGCTTCGAGGTTTTTAGCGTTTTCCTGAAGGAAACTTTCTGTGATTTTGGAAGAATCAGAACCGTTTTTCCCCCAGATAAACTGAAAATGTTCGGATTCCCATCTGTTGACATCTTCGTTTGCACACCAGACGTCACGGGTTTTGAGAGTATCTGCCTGTGCCTGAACTGTTTCGACGGGATTCAGTTCCAGCGCGCTGACAGGTACAGCAGGGATGCCTGCGCACATCACAACGGCGCATAACCCAGCGGCAAATTTTCTGTAGTTTTTCATACCAAATTTCCCCTTTGTATATTTTTAAGATAATAATATTATAACATATTTTTCATGTTTTGTCAATAGTTTTAGTAAAAAATCACCAGTCCTGTACAGAGAAAAACAGAGCATTCTGCTTGAAAAAATGCTCTGTTCATGATAAAAATAATTAATCTTCGGCATCTTCCTCAGAAGACTCTGTCTGTGTGCCTTCGGAGTCAGATGTTTTTTCTTCTGTTTCCGGCTGTTCCTTTTCGGAAGCTTCTTCGTCAGAATCAGATTCACTGGAAGCATCTTCGGACACTGTTTCTTCATCTTCTTTTTGATATACTGTGCCATAAAGACTTTTGAAAAGAGGTTCATCCGGATGGACATTATATAACAGCATACCGTCTTCTTCTGGAAAATCACGGTAATACATCAATTCGCTGACGGTAACAAGCTGATAGCCTTGCTCTATCAAATCGGGAATGATATTTTCAGATGCATCAGCACTTGCCTGATGAATATCATGCATTAGGATAATATCGCCATCGCCGACATTGTCCATTAAGATTTCATAATCTTTTTTTGCATTTTTCCATTTCCAGTCGCTGGTATCGAGAGACCAGTAGATAAACATTCTGCCGTCTTCTTCGCGGAGTTCGTCAGTATAAGCACCGTAAGGAGGACGGACATGCTGGGGATATCTCTTGATAGCCTTATAGATAGCATCATCACATTTTTTGAGCGATTTGACAGCATCTTCAAGGGGGAGCTTTTCAAGGTTGTCATGTTCCCATGAATGGTTAGCGACTTCACAGCCGAGTTCCACTTCGCGCTGAAGGAGTTTTTCTGTTTCAGGTGTGATATTTTTTCCAACGATGAAGAATGTTGCATGAGCGTGATATTCTTCGAGAATATCGAGAATCTGAGCAGTCGAGCCTTCCGCAGACGGGCCGTCATCATAGGTGAGGGCAATCATTGGCCTATCCGGGTCGATTTCGAGTTCATAATCAATAAAGGGGGCATTTTCGTCAATTTCTGTAGTAGGTTCTTCGGTAATTTCTTCTGTAGTAGGTTCTTCTGTTGTTTCGGGAACAGTTTCCGTTTCGGTTGTTTCTTCTTCGAGGGTAGTATCAGCTTCAACGGGCTTGGGGCGAGTATTTTTGAATGCAATCACACCGCAGAAGATGCAGACGGCGCAGAACATAAACAGGACGACTTTCACGCCTCTTTTCAGTCTGAATTTTTTCTTTTTATGTGCTGTATTTTGAGGAGCATCATATTTTTCGGAGAGCGGAGGGATAATTTCTTGTTGCTTAGAGATTTCCGGTTCTGGTTCAGCAGGGGAGACAATTTCATTTTTAGGAATTTCTGTAGCAAGAGAAGCTTTCTTTTTTTTCTTTTTCTTAGGGGGTTCTTCATCTGGAGAAGCTTTTTTCTTTTTCTTTGGAGTCTCTGCATCTGAAGCGACTTTTTTCTTTTTCTTAGGAGTTTCTGCATCTGAAGCGACTTTTTTCTTTTTCTTAGGAGTTTCTGCATCTGAAGTGACTTTTTTCTTTTTTTTAGGAGTTTCTGTATCCGGAGAAACTTTTTTCTTGGCAGTCAGTTTTTTTGGTTTCAATGCTGTTTTTTTCTGTCGTTCTGATGTTTCCTCTGTGCTCATCTGCCTATACCATGCCTTTCCCTTTTATTTGATAATATCAAGAATTCTTACGCTCACAAACGAGCTGAAATGTCATTCTGTCTGTTGACAATCAGATAAAAAAGCCCCAATTTTTATGCATTGGGACTTCGGATAAGTGCTCGGATATGACTTTTCATGTTCTCCTGCCATTTCTGAGCAGATATGCCGGCTTAAGTTATTATCATTATAGCATAAAAACATGGAAAAGTCCAGTATTCCGACATGCTTTTACAAAGTTTGTGAATTTTATCTAAAAAAGAATCATGCTTTTACAAAGTTTGTGAATTTTATCTAAAAAAGAATTGGTTTCTGTACAGGATTTTTATTTTTTAGATTGCATTTGTTTTTTTATTCTCAGTTCACGAAAAAAGGAAGACAACACACTGCTGCATTCTTCCTGGAGAATACCGCCGTGTGCGATAGTCCGGTACTGGTTCGGAAGGGAGAAAGACTGCACTAAAGAAGAAACTGCGCCGTTCTTGAGGTCGTATGCACCGAACCAGACTTCTTCAATTCTTGCTTGCAGAATTGCACCGGCGCACATCAGGCATGGTTCAAGCGTGACATACATGGCACAATCAGGAAGCCGCCAGCCACCGAGATGACGACAGGCAGAATCCACAGCCAGCAGTTCTGCATGAGAAAGCGCATGTTTCCGGATTTCTCGCTGATTGTAGCCTTCTCCGACGATTTCTCCTGTACTTCGACGCACAATCACTGCACCAACGGGAACTTCGCCAAGAGAAAAGGCCTGTTCTGCCAGTTGCAGTGCGTGATGCATGTAATATTCCGGGGTATTTGTCATGTTATTTCTCCTATGCCAGCATGGAAGTAATCACCAGAAGCAGAACACTGCAAATCAAAAAAGCTACCATTGGCATTGCTGTGAAAAAAGCTTCGGCTTTTTCGCGCAGATTCAGATAAGTGATATTGGAAAGCAGGTTGTCTTTGTGTTTGTTCCGGTTCAGGAAAAGATAAATTCCGGCACATATGCAGATAATGCAGGGAATCAGAAGCAGAAGCCGGAATTCTGATGAATCCACACTGCCGTAAGATTCCAGATAGAACAGCACGAACATATAAATTTCATGCACTGTGCGCAGAATAATGGCTGACAGAAAACTGCCTGTATAAATCAGATAATAGGATATTATCAGATGAACAAGCCCGATGCGGATGGCATCCGGAATGTTGTGTGTCATTGCAGCGGCTAATATGGTAGTAGCAATAACGGCAAAATTATCGCCGAACTGCCGCAGTGCCTGAAACATACAGCCGTGAAGCAGCAGTTCTGCTATCATGGGAAGTGCGAAAATCGTCAGCAGGAGATAAACAATCATTCTGAAACCTTCTGACTGTTCTGTTCCGGAAATGATTCTATATTTTTCCATATCTGCCGACATGGGAGTCTGGAGAATTCCCATGCCTGCGCTTATCAGCATCATCATGCCGATACCAAAGACAAGCCTGGGTGGTTGTGTATTTTCA
>SVNI01000057.1 GCA_015066975.1 Ruminococcus sp.
TCTTTCTTGTCATATGCGCCCCAGATTAAGCCGATAGCGAAACAGTGCATCACAGGTTTTCTGATGAATAAATCTTTCCAGCTGTCGGCAGACCATTTTCTGTCGCAGAGAAGAACGTATTCAAGACGGGCTTTCTGGCTCTGAATGGTAGTTTTCATTTGTTTTTTCATTTCTTTGAAGTCTTTGGAAGCCTGTTCTGCTTTTTCGGATTCATCATTCTTGCCGGGTTTCGGGAGATTTTTCAGTTTCTTGTCGCCCTCGAAGATTTCGAGTTCAAGTGCTGGAGTCAGATAGACTTTGAACTGTCTCTGACCGTAATCGAAGATTCTGCAAAGCTTTTCATCAAAGCCGAGGTCAGGGACGATTCTGTCAGCGAGTTCCTCACGGGTGATATTGAGTGCATCCGCAGCTTCTGTGAGGGCAGTATTGGCAGCATTGCGAACTTGTTTATTCTTGAATTTTCTTGCCATATTATCAACAGCCATCAGTGCGGAGGAACTGCCGTTGAATGCCAGTGCCTTGACGGCTTCGGAAGCAATAGCCCCTCTGGAATGTTCCGACCAGTCCTTGATATAATGCTGTAAGGATGTGACAGCATCCATACCGCCGAGAATTCCGGTAAAGTAGATAACCCATTTTTGTTTGGCTTCTGCACCTTTGTCAACGAAACGGCTGAATACTTCCTGAGCGAAACGCTCTAATTCTGTCTGATTCAGATTCTGTGCGAGTGTATCAGCATCTTTGCTTCTGGTGAATTTAGCAATATCCATAGAAGCATAGCAGTTTACTAAGGCAATCAAATATTTCTCCTCGACTTCGTTTCCGTTCTTATCGTGAACGGGTGTGAAAGGATTCTGGAACAGCCAGGCAGTTTTTTTGGCTTTATTGCCTTTGCTGTACTCATCAATGAGACTTGTGGAAGTGACAGCTTTCTGCACTTCGGGAACATCGGCATTCAGGAGAACAGAAAGACGGTTCTTAAGTTTTTCGTTCTTTTCGGAATCGAAGGCTTTCTGGACGGCATCCTGATAGGCTTCCGGGAATTTCTTTTCTAAGAGTGCGATACCAAGTTCACGCTGTGCGATTTTCTTGCCCTGAAGCAGATTTAAAATTTTCTGATTGATTTCATCACTGGGCGCAGGCAGATAGTTCACGAGCAGTTCGCGGACTTTCTTACTGGAATCTTCGGCAGAAGCGAACAATTCATCCAGATATTTATATTTTCCGGATTCGCCTAAGATTTCGATTCTGGCGCATCTTGCCTCGATGATAAGAGCATTGGTATCGAGCTTGGCGATTTCGTCAGCGAATTCGCAAAACTTCTTGACGGCACGTTCACGGGTGCTTTTGTTATAGTCATTTTCGGCCATCTTGATGACACCATTCAGGATGAAAGACATGGGAACGGCATGTTTCCGGAGAATATCAATCACTTTTTCCTCATGATTCTTGAGTTCATAGCCGGGCAGAGAATTCAGCGGAGAATAGAAAGAAGCATAATCTTTTATGGTTCTGTAGCAGATACATCTTTCTGCGAAATCATCAAGGCCGAATGCCGGAATATACAGAACACTTTCTCCGCCGTAATATCCGGCATTCGTCGGGCGGAGATTCGGCAGAACTGTCTTGATAAAATCTTCCGAACTCATCGAGCCGAACAGATATTCAGAGATATGTTCTCTTTCATCTGCATTATTTTTAGCAATGGCATCAATGCAGTTCTGACGGGCTTTATCACGGAGGGCAGTACCGCCCTGATAGGAGCTGTCAACAGATTTCAGGATTTTTTCCATATTCTTTGCGACAGCAATATCTGTTTCCGCGTTCATCTGCTGTCTGTAGGCATCCGGATAGTTTTTGGCCAAGTCTTTCAGACGGCTGTCACGGCTTTTAAGTCCGGACTGCCATCGGCGTTCTTCATTGATATCGGCATGGGCAATCATGCCGATATATTTGGGAGAGGGAGTTTCAGCACGTTCGATAACATCCAGAATTCTGGGCTTGTTGACCTGAGAATGCAGAACCCATTCTGTAAAAATCTGGACTGTGCCGGCAAATTCGCTCTTGAACAGAATGAAATATTTTTCATCATAACCGCTTGCGAGTGCTAATGCCGTCAGATAAGGATTTTTCTGGGGGATGGACTTGCTCCCCGGAATGATTTCTTCATCCATAATTTTCAGAGCCTGCTGAACCAGAACGTCTTTTTTGTCTCCGGTGACGACAGATGCCACAATTTCCAGAAGATTCTTTGGTTCAGGATTCATGAGATTCATAGCAGAAATCACTAATTTTAACTTTGCGTAGTAATCCGATAAGTAAGAGACAGCTTTCAGGCAGACTGCCGGCTTTTCGGTGCTGGTTTCCATGCCGTAACTGCCGATGGAATTGGAAGAATATCTTGCTGTATTGATTGCCAGATAGATAGCCTTTGCATCCTCGCCGTAGCGCGAAGACAGCGTACGGAGACAGATTTCACGGCGTTTTTCCCAGTCAGAACCGATTTCATACAGTCCGAGTTCCGGACAGGAAGTACCTCCGATGGCATAAATCAGAAGAATAAAACGGGCATCCAGCTCATCAGAATTCACCTTGTTGATGTCTTTCTTGACGGCTTTGATAACCGCCTGTGTATCAGCACTGTAGGTACGGAAATATCTTGAAAAATCCTGTTGCTGAATTTTATCAAGAAGGCTGTCGTCTCTGGGATTGTCCAGATTCAGATACTGTTCCGCAATCTGAATATTTTCCTCCGTCACGCCCATGCCGGAAAATGCCGGCATCAGATGGGAAAAATTACCGCCGTGAATGGTCTTGCTTGCGTAAATCATAATAAAATAGCTCCTTTCGGGATGGGTTATCAAATTTTCTGATATTATTATAGCAAATCAGATGTTCAAAAATTTCACAACTGGATAATTTCTGAAAATTTTTTCAAATTTTCCTGAAAACCTTTCGGCTTCATGTGCTCCAAGGCGCAGAGGACTTCTAATTTTTCAAGTCCAATCCGGATATAATTCTGAATCGCGGTATAATCCTGCATGACTTCGCTGATATTATCCTGCATGGAATGCCGTGCAGTTTCGGCGGAGTGACTGAATTTCAACAGCAAATCGGATAAGCCCTGCATACCGGAATTTCTCGCTTTTTCGGCGAATTTTTCAGAATTCGCCTGTGAGGCCGATTGCAGTCCGCTTTGCAGAAGTGCGCAAAGATACTCCTGAATTTCTTCCAGCAATTGCAGAATCTGACCGGCATAGACAGGCTTTGTTTCAGCATATTTCTGCGGAAGCGTGAAAGTTTTCTGTTTGGGAATTTCGATAAAGTCATAAACTTCAATCGGGAACAGCGAAAGCTGACCATTCTCAAAATAAGCCGTGCAGAGCCATGTATAAATTTTTTCCGGATGGGAAAGCATATCATTTCCGATTCGCTCCAGCAGGCTGATGAAATCTTTGGTTTCCGCCTGATAGCGCACTTGTATTGTGATGATATTTCCCTGATTATCGGCAATTTCCATTCTGAACCGCTGGGCATGGGTATCGAATGCACTGCTGATGCAGGCCATAGGGTGGATGAAATATAAATTTTCGGGATTGTCTGGATTCTGAGCCGAATCAATGGCTAGTTTCCGGAAATCTGTATAGATTAAATTCTGTAATTCCTGACAGTTGAGATTTGCTGTTGATTTCATGACTATCATAGTATCTTTCGAGCTGGAAAGTTTTCCGTCACTGATTTTGGCATTTTTGAGAATCATTTTAGACTTCATGAGCGACTTCAGAGGAACGCCGGCATTCCAAGGAATGGTAACTTCCCGGCGGTGGGAGTTTCCGGAAGTTTCATAAAATACAGGCCGGATATCGGAAAAAGTCAGGAATCTGGTTTCGGCTTTTTCGTCGAGATTCAGAAAATAATAGATTTCTCCGGCATATTCAGAATTATTGACAGTTCTCTGACCAACCGGCAGAATGGCTAAATCCTGACTGACGGTTTCATAGCTTCTGCGGAACTGACCGAGCATTTCTTCAGAAACGGGCTGATTCTGTAAACTGTAGAGATATTCTGCACATTCGGATAATTTTTTCATAAAGCTGTCGGCATGAAAGACGGCGCGCCGTTCGCGACAGTCGGAAAGTCTGCTTCCCAAATCACGGAGCATTTTTTCAGCATCCGCCATTCTGAGGGCATGGCTCTGGACAGCAGAAGCTTCCAGATGTTCCGCCATATTTTCGGGCATCCGGACTAAGCCCCATTTCAGAACGTCGCACAGAAGCGCATAACTTCTCCCGGCGCATTCCTGAATGGTGAGGCTTTCAGAATCGGAAAGCGTTTTCGCCTGCGTCTCGAAATCGGATAAAGAAATCAGATTTTCCTTCATCTGCCATGCGAGGATGACAAGTGCCTTATGCGGACACAAATCTTTTTTATGACATGCACATGTCGAATTCTGCAACGGATACAGCAGACGGACAGCCGTCCCGTCCGGAAGTGTTCCGGATAAGATACTGCTTTCTTCCAGCTGAACATGAGACGTTTCCGGAAGCAGATTTTTCATCTGACTGCCGAATGCTTTTTTCATCTGCGGAATAGTCACCTGAGACAATTCCTGCCGGAGCATATCGGGCAGACCGGCCGGAAGGGCTTCTTCTTCGGGGAAGTCGGGTTCATCTTCAGATTCTTCGTCAGCAACTTCTGACTGTATATTTTCTTTCAGCCATAACATGGAAGCAATCAGATGACGGCAGACACTCCGGGACGGACAGGAACAGGTGCTTTCCCAGAGAGGGTTTTTAATCACACAGGTTTCCCCGCTGATTTTCACTTCTGCGGAATCTTCCTGATATTCGACAGAAATATCTGCTTCTTCCAAATCTTTTCCGGCGCGTTTGTAGATGCCCTTGTTTGAGATGCCGATAAAATAATTTTCATCTGCTTCGGCGAGGGCTTGCTGTAACGTATTCATGGACAACACCTCTTACAATTTCAGATTTTTGGGTTTGATTTCAAAATGCTGATATTTATAATTCGTCAGCATGATTTGCGCCTGATGTTTCTGATTCTCAATTGCATACTGAATGAATTTATCAATATTTCTTTTTGTGATAAAATTTCCGGAATCCAGAATTTTCTGAATGATTTCGATATTTTCGTTATCCATCAGCCAGCGGAACATTTTCGGAAAATTTTTCTTGATATATTCAGAAACGCCGTCATAATCCACATCAAGCAGGAACATCTGAAAAATCAGATAATACTTGACTTCGGAATCTATTCTGACAGAATAATTTCTTTTCAGAATGATTTCATTCATTTTGAAATCCGGAATATTTTTGGTATCTTCCGGCTGATAGAACAGTTTGCCGTCAACAAGTGTCATGGGGATGCGTTTCATATTACGGCATCCTAAAAATGCAATATAGCCAAGTGTTTTTACACTTTTGGGAATTGTAATTTCTGTCAGGCTTTCACAGTGTGCAAATGCCAGTTCTTTAATTGTCACAAGACCTTCCTGAAGGCTGACACTAGCTAAATTTTTACAGGTTTCAAAACTCTCTTTCCCGATACTTCTGACACTTTTCGGAATCGTGATGCTTTTCAGGCGGATACAGGCAAAAAATGCAGTATCTCCGATGCTTGTTACACTTTCCGGAATTGTGATGTCAGTTAAATTCAGACATCTTCGGAAAGCATTGTCAGCAATCTCTGTTACACTTTCCGGAATCACAGCACGAGTCAAGCTTTCACAATCCCGAAACGCATCCTTTCCGATAACCGTCACGCCGTCGGGAATGATAACTTCTCTGCCGTCGCCGTGATATTTGATTAAAATATTATCTTTGATTTCAAAATCAGAATTCATGAAAAAATCCTCCCGATGTAATCGCCGAGCTGTTCGGGGGTGAGTGCTCCCACAAATGCGCCCATATTGGCGAGTTTCTGGCCAAGCTGACGGTCATAGGCCGGATTTGCAGTTTCATCCAGAGCGGTTAAGAAATTCAGTTTTGCGCCGGATTCGATAATATTCCGGCTGGTATTTAATAAATAGCGTTCCGGTGCGCCTTCATAAAGGTCAGTCACGCACAGAACACAGGTTTTCGCCGGCGTTTCAATTAGCTGTTCACAGTAAGTCAGTGCTTTTCCGATATCCGTACCACCACCGAGCTGAACGCTCATGAGGATTTCAGCAGGGTCTTCAGCCTGTCCGGATAAGTCCACAATACTGGTATCGAAAATCACAAGTTTGACATCTGCAAAAGGCAGTTTCGAGATAATCTGCGCCATCACTGCACTGTAGATGACTGAACCCAGCATTGAACCGCTTTCATCAATCGCGATAATCACGCGCCATGTGCTGTATTTTTTCACACGGTTATTAAAATAGATATCCTGTAAGATAAGCTGACCGGATTCGGGGTCATAATTTTTAAGATTCCGGCGGATAGTTTTCTTAATATCGAGATTCCGTGCGGAATGCACCGGACTGGAACTATTTCTGTCAATTCGTCCCAGAATGGAACGCCTGATGTCATTTTCTAATTTTTCACGGAGCTGGTCAGCGACTTTCTGTGCAATCATCTTTGCTGTTTCGAGGACTTCTCCGCTCATGAGATGCTTTAGCTGTAAGACAGTTTTTAATAAATTCATATCGGGCTGAATCTGCTCCAGAACTTTTTTATCTGTGAGCAGTTCAGTCATATGGAATTCTTCAAGAGCCTGTTTTTCGAGGACTTCGGCAGTTTGTTTCGGAAAGAGTTCACGGACTTTGGTAATCCATTTTGCGGCATTGAGATTGGATTTTCCGTTTCCGCCTTTTCTGCCTGTGCCCTCTCCTTCTTGACGGACATCTTCACCGGAAGCCTGTTCGTAGAGATATTCCAGAAGATTTTCCATATCTTCCAGACTTTTGACTTCTCGTTCTGAACCGCCGAACTGCAAATCTTTATCGGACTGCTTGCCGAGAATGAGTCTCCAGCGGTTGAGTACCTGTTCTTCTGTCGTCATGATGATTTCTCCCCTTATAATTTTAATTTATCGGAAATATTTTGATAGCCGATATGCTGTGCTTTATAGTCCATCAGCAGAAGCTGATATTCATAATTTTCTGTCTGATTGGCATACTGAATAGATGCATCAATATTATTTTTCGTGAAGATTTTTCCGGAAACCAGTAATTCTTTCAGGATTTCCGCATTGCAGACAGAAAGCACAATTCTGAAATGTTCAGCAAGATAAGCGGAAAGTTCGGGATTTTCCAGATTTTGCAGAAACTTGCTGATATGGATAATGACTGCAATTATCTCATCTGTCCTGAATTTTTCGGAGAATGAAAAATGCATATCATGGAAGATAATTTCTTTCAGACGGAAAGATTCCTTGAATGCACTTGCACAGACCTCATTCAGCTTTTCAGAAATGATAATTCTTTCAAGTTTTGTATTGCATGAAAAAGCCTTTTTTTTGATACAGCAAACTTCGGGGATTGCTATTTCTTTCAGATTTGCATAATGAAAAGCTTTTTCTTCGATTTTGACAACGCTTTCCGGAATTGTGATATGCTCCAGATTCAGACAGCAGGAGAATACTTTCTTACGGAGAACGGTCAAGGAATCCGGAAGAATGACATTTTCCAGTTTTTCACACCAGCGGAATGCACCTATTCCGATATGATTTACACTGTCCGGAATCCTGAGGCTTTTCAGTTCCGAACAGCCATTAAATGCACCGTTTCCGATGCTGACAAGCTGTTCCGGAAATATGATTTCTTTCAGACTTCTGCAACCATAAAACGCACCTTTTCCGATAATTTTCAGGCTTTCCGGCAGTACAGCACGGGTGATATTTTGATTTCTGGAAAATGTTTCCTCCGGAATCACCGTGACACCTTCCGGAATAGTAAGTATCCCGTCTTTGATTTGATAATCAGTCATAGAAATTCTCCTATAGCTTTAATTTATCGGCTGGATTCTGAAACTTGAAATGCTGATATTTATAATCCGTCAGTATCAGCTGTAGTTCATGGGCTTTTTGTTCGATAGCCACACGGATGAGTCTGTCAATATTTTTTCTGGAGATAAATTTTTCATAAGATTGTATAACAGCCTGTTCCTGACCGGTTTTCAAAAGCATTTCCATCGCAGGCACTTTATCCGTCCGGAGCGATTTGATAATAACAGCCATCCTGTAATTTGCATTCATCCAAAGCTCTCTATGAGAAAATGTTACACCATGATAAGAAACTTTTTCAAGATGATAACACCCCTGAAATGTATCTCCCTGAAACTGTCGAATGCCGTCCGGCAGAATGATTTCTTTGAGACCTGTTTGGGCAAATGCAAAAGATTCGATTCTGACAAGGCTTTCCGGCAGGGATACTCTTTCCAGATTCCAGCAGTTCCGGAAAGCGGAATGCCCGATAGAAACGACACCCTCCGGAATATACACGCCTTTGATTTGCATGATACCCATGCAGAGGTTTTTACGGTCACAGAACGCATACTCGCCAATACGGGTAACGCCGTCCGGAATCATGATATAATTTTCTTTTCCGTGATATTTTATCAGAACATTGTCTTTGATTTCAAATGCTCCTGTCATGCTGTTTCACCTCGGATAATTCTGAAAATTTCGGCATCTAATTCAGCACCGAATGCAATTAAGGCTTCATCCAGCCCGGTTTGTGCGGATAAATCCTCTTTGAGACCGTGGAATTCACTGACTTCTCCGGCGATTTCCTGAATTTCAAACGGTGTGAAATAGCTGTATGCCAATCTTAAAGACGGCAGAATTTCCATAAAATCATCATATTCCATATCAGATAACAAACTATCTGTCATAGCCAAGAAGTTCTTATCCATGAGGGCAATATCGCGGGCAGTTTCAAATAAGCCTTTGAGATAGGATGCCCCTTGTTTTTTCATTGCCGGAGAGCCGGTCAGATAGCCCTGCATAGCATTTTCAGCAGATTGCAGATAATTTCCGTCCAGAGCGTAGAGCAAGCCCATTACTGCGCCGTAGACAGAGGGTTCTTTCTGGTCACGTTCGGCGAGGGTCAGCAGAGCGGATTTGAATTCGTTCTGCCGTTCCGGAAAGACTCTGCCGGAGACATTGTATAATAATTTACAGATTTTGATACATTCCTGTGCCTGTTCCGGCTGAACTGCGCCCATAGACGGCAGTAAGGCTATCAGTTTAGTAAAGCACTGTTCCATATATTTCAGATTGGCAGTATCTGTGAAATCATAGAGAATTCTCAGTGCATGAAGCATATCGAAATAATACAGGCCGTTTCCGAGCGAGAAGAAATCGCCGTCATTGGCAAGAATCTGTTCCATCAGGAAAGTATCAGCATCAGAAAGCGTGATTCCCATCAGGAAGCAGTCCACGCTGACCTGTGCAGTAATTTCGCATCTATGCTCCTGATGAATCAGTTTAGAAGCGACAGTTTTACAAGCTTCTTCGAGGGTTGAGCCGTCAGTAGTATGGTCAACCAAGGAAGCATCTGTCTGGGGATTCCGGCAGTATCTCCAGAGTTCGCGGACTCTGGAGCGGTCCTTGTTGGCATGTAAGTCAGGGCCTTTTGTCATTTTGCAGAATTCCGTCTGTAAAAAATCCATTCTGTGGAAGAATCTGCTTTTTTCGAGTTCTTTTCCGCTGGTGAACAAAGATATTTCAGAATCCTGCGGAACGGCAGTATTCGCTTTCAGCCTGAATTTTTTGCACTGACTCTCAAAATCGGAAATAAGGGGCGGAACGTGATTTTTATCCCCGATATGGCCGACGGCTTCGCCTGTGGCGAGTTTCGACAGAATTTCGAGCGGAAGTGAAGAAGCGGTTGTTTTTTCGCCTTTGATGAATGCGCCTGTCACGCCGTCGAAAATTTCAAAAATGCCGGGTTCTGGGGAATTCCGGAGGGCGGAAAGTCCTTCTGTCAGGGAATAGGCGGAAGTGATATCTGAAATGGAAACGGCAATGTCTTTTTTCGCGCTTTCTTTGGCAGTTTTCGTAAGAAAATCCAGTGCCTGCTGATGATAAATTCCTTCTGGAGTATCAGCAGTTTCCAGTGCTTCGGAAATTTTGTCATAAAAATATGGATGCATCATGCCGGAAGCATAGCCCCTGAGGGCATCGGATGCCTGATAAGAATACGCTATTGGATAACAATTCTGAATATCTTCAGTAAATTTATGAAGCTTTACGGGCTTGACTTTGGATTTCAGTAATTCTGACAATCCCCATGAATGAAAACCGCCGGTCACGACAAGAATTTTCTGATAGTTCTGCATCGTTTCCTGAATCCGGAAAGCCATATGCTGTTCACGGGCGGTGCATCCGTCGGAGTCGAGTTCTTCTTTGGTGGCATCCTGCCGGGTTAAGATACAGTATGTATACATCTGCCTGATGAAGTCTTCCGGAGAAAGGCGCAGTCCGGCGATTTCAAAATATTTTTCCCAGAACTCGTCAAAATTCCGGAGATTGGTTTTTTCGCATAGTTTCTGATAGAATCTGCTCTTGACCAAGTAAGAATCATCTGCATAATTCTGCTGATGTTTCTGGCTGTTGATTAATATTTCGCTGTAGGGCAAATCCATGAATTTTGCCGGAATATTAAGCTTTTTTGCTTCTTTCATGGCTGTGAATTCCGGCGAGGCATTCAGAAAGGGATAGTAACAATGATAATCTTCGGCATCTTCGGAGATATATTTTTTCTTGTCTTTATAAAAATAATAAATCGCACACGGCAGAACTGTTTTTTCATCCGTGAGGACGGAAATCAGGTCATTTGCGTTTTCCGGCCCTTCAATCAGGATGATTTCCGGCTGATAAGCTTCAATGGTTTTCCGGAGCTGATAACTGCATACCGGACTGTGATGGCGCACCGGAAAAAAGACTACCTGATTCTGAAAATTCAGTGCGATTTTTTCAGCGATATTCTGCTGTGACAAAATTTGTTCCATGATGTTCAATCCTTTCTGAATGCTTATAATTTTAATTTATCGCTTATTTCTTGATACCAGCCTTTCTGCCGTCTGTAATTCGTCAGTATGAGCTGGATTTCATACGCTTTATTGTCAATAGCATACTGAATCCATTTCTGAATATTTCATTAAAATTCTCATTATTTCAGGAACGAAGCCGTTTCAAAATAAGCTTTCCAGATACCGCCCATTTTAGTGCTTTTCGCCTTGATGGCCGTCCGGAAATAGCCTTTCAGCTTTTCGAGGTCATCACGATTTTCCTTGCAGACCGCACCGAGCAGATTTTCAGTCAGAACAGGGAGTTCGATTCTGCCGTCACCGTAATACCACGCATGACAGAGCGTCTGATAATAAACCGATACTGCTTCGGCGGTACTCATCACAGCAGCAGGCTTGTCAATCATAGTGCCCTCTGCGGTGATGCCCTCTCTGAGTTCATGATAAGTCACGGCTAAGAGTTCGGCCACATCCTGATTAACTTCACATTCGATACTGCCATTTTTAGCCAAATCGACAGCTTCACGGATGATGATTTCTTTTTCCAGCTTGACATCACGGACGGGGGCGACAGTCTCGAAATTGAATCGTCTTTTTAATGCGCCGGACATTTCATTGACGCCCTTATCACGGGTATTTGCTGTGCCGATGATATTAAATCCGGCTTTTGCGAGAATCAGACCGTCATCACCGAGTTCGGGAATATTCAGAATCTGGTCACTCATGACAGAAATCAGGCTGTCCTGAATTTCAGCAGGAGTACGGGTAATTTCCTCGAATCTTGCGAAGATGCCTTCTTCCATACCAATTAAGAGAGGAGCAGGCACAAGGGCTTCACGGCAAGGGCCTTTTGATAATAATAACGCATAATTCCAGCTATATTTAATCATATCTTCTGTCGTGCCGGCAGTGCCCTGAACGGTGTTTGTACTTTTTCCGCAGATAGCAGCAGAAAACAGTTCGGAAAGCATCGTTTTTGCTGTACCGGGTTCGCCGACAAGCATCAGACCTCTGTTTCCGGCTAAGGTAATAATACATCTTTCAACAAGTGCATCATTACCGTAGAATTTCCGGTTGATGTCCATAGTTTCGCCTGTATCGGGATTGACGGCTTTTCCGCCGAGGATGAATAATCTGACGGATTTCGGAGAAAGTTTCCAGTTTTCGGGTTTTCTGTTCTGAGAGTCGGCATTCTGGAGAAATGCGAGCTGGTCAGCATAGCGGACTTCTACGGGCGGTTTGATAAAATTCTGTTCCATGATAAAAAACTCCTTTTTTATAAATATAAATTATTTTCCTGATAGCCGAGAGATTCGGCTTTATAATTTGTCAGCATGACCTGAATTTCATAAGCATTGCTTTGATTTGCAATGCAGATACATGCATCAATATTCTGATTTGTGAAAATCTTGTTATCTATCAGAAAATTTATGATTTCGGCTTCGAGCAGATTTTCAAAAATTTTCGGAAGCTGTTCTTTCACCATATTGAGAAATTTTTGATTTTCAGGCTTGTGTTTCAGCGCACGGGTGATAAGCTCATACCGGAAAGATTCAGACATATACATATTTTGGGATTCTCCGTTGATGAGCAGAGCAATCAGTTCTGATACCGCCACATCATGAACGGCTTCATTGAGTGTGCAGATTTCATCTTCATCAATGCCGTAATCTTCTGCGATTTCTTTCCAGTCATAGGCATCCGTGATTTCCTCCATGGAGAATGTCTCCCCGAAAATAGTAATTTTTTCCAATCCAGTACAACCCTCGAATGCATCCTCCTTGATGCAGGTGAGACTGTCCGGAAGTGTAATTTCTTCAAGGTTAGCGCAGTCACAGAACGCCTTGTCTGCGATAGTTTTCAGTCCGTCCGGAAGACTGACAGCATACAGTCTCCGGCATAAGAAAAACGCAAATCTTCCGATACTTGTGACACCTTCCGGAATTGTCACGCCTGACATCATACAATGCTCAAATGCGGAATAGCCAATGCTTTCCACGCCGTCCGGAATGGTAATTTTCCCTGCACCGCCGTGATATTTGACTAATTTCCCATTATTGATTTCAAAATCATGATTCATGAAAGATGCTCCTTTTTATAGTCAGATAAGATTTCCCAGCATTCAGAATAGGAATTTTCCTCTGCATAGCTGATAAATCTGCCGATATTTCGTTTGGAGATGAATTTCTGCATTTCAAGAATTTTCCGGATTTCTTCTGTTTTATCATTATCAATCAGGAAGCGGAACATTTTTGAAAAATTTTTTTCGACATAATCTTCCGCGCCGAAAATACCGGCAAAGAACATTCTGAAAATCAGGTCATATTTCCTGTTTCTGTCAAAACGGAAAGAATAATCCCGCTCCAGAACCAGATAAGAAGCCGGCCAGTTATGATGCGATTCCGACGGCTGGTATGTCATCACACCGGATTTCCCCTGCACGGATACGAGAGTATCAA
>SVNI01000058.1 GCA_015066975.1 Ruminococcus sp.
GAACCGGTAGGACCTGTTACTAATATCAGGCCACGGGGACGCATTGCAAAATCAGCCAGAACAGGCGGTAAATCAAGGTCATCCAGAGTCGGAATGTCATTTCTCAGAAGTCGGATAGCGATTGCCGCATGACCTCTCTGGAAATACACGTTGACACGGTGACGGTATCCGGCAGTCGTCTGGAATGAAAAGTCAGTATCTTCATGTCTGCGGACTTTTGCCATCTGTGCATCATTTGTCATCTGGTTGACGATAGACATTGTTTCTTCGTCGTCGAGTTCAGGATATTTGGAAATTCTCCTGAGCGCACCATGCAGACGGACTACAGGAGGCATTCCGTAAGTAAAATGCAGGTCAGAACAGCCGATAGCACGGACTTCGTTCAGGATTCTGTTAATTTCAATTGCCATGTTTCAGGTTCCTCCAAACTTGATAAATTTTTATAATAATATAAATATTATACAGCGTAAGTAACACGCACTAACTCGTCCATAGAGGTGACACCCTTCTGAACCAGTTCGGATACGTTGTCACGGAGTAGTTTTGTGCCGTTTTCTTTGGCTTTTTCTTCGATTTCTTCTTTGCTTCCGTTTCTTGCAATGATAGTGGAAATACCAGCAGTACAGTGAATAATCTCATGAATGGCGGTACGGCCTCTGTAGCCTGTATTGTTGCATTCCGGACAGCCCTGTGCTTCAAATACAGGAATGGGCGTGTAGATATCATCCAGTTTCATGAGCTTGTTTTCATCCTCGTCAGAAAAACGCTGTGTCTTGCATTTCGGACAGAGTACTTTAACAAGTCGCTGTGCGATAACGCCGATAAGAGAAGTCGCAACCATGTAGGAAGCAACGCCCATATCAATCAGACGGACAATGGTAGAAGCCGCATCGTTGGTATGCAGGGTAGACAGCACCAAGTGGCCTGTGATAGCGGCACGGATACCAATATCGGCAGTTTCTGAGTCACGCATCTCACCAATCATAACGATGTCAGGGTCTTGACGGAGGATAGAACGAAGCGCAGCAGCGAATGTCATACCGGTTTTGGAATTTACCTGAACCTGATTGATACCGTCGATAGCTTTTTCTACCGGGTCTTCTACTGTGATTACATTTACATTTGGCTTTGCGAGTTCGCCGAGCGCGGCATAAAGGGTGGTAGTTTTACCTGAACCAGTAGGCCCTGTTACCAGAATAACCCCGTGAGGGCACTTAATCATAGATTCAAACAACTGATAGTTATAATCCGACATACCAAGGTCAGTAATCTTTCTCAGAGCAATGTTACCAGTAGAAAGAATTCGGATAACTATCTTTTCGCCGTGTACCATAGGCAGAGAAGACACACGCACGTCGAGGGTTGTGCCGTCAACAACCTGTGTGAAACGGCCGTCCTGCGGAACACGCTTTTCGGCGATGTTCATGCCGGAAATCAGTTTCAGACGAGTCGTCAGCGCATTATGCACAACGTTGGAAACGTTCATCAGTTCTACCAAGTCGCCGTTGACACGGATTCTGATTCTGGTGTAAGTTTTGAACGGTTCGATATGAATATCGGTTGCATCCGCACGGAACGAGTTTTCTACAATCGTAGTAGCCAGCTTTACAATAGGTGCACTTTCGATTCTGTCCTTAGAATCGTCTTCTTCGTCATCATCTCTGAACTGGTTTACACTTGCGAGAACGTCGTCAACATTCTCCATGGAGTACATATTACCGATTGCTTTGTTAATGGCCGATTTGGTAGCCAGTACCGGGATAGTATCCATACCGGTCTGCATTTTGATATCTTCCAGAATATTGAAGTTAATCGGGTCATCCGTAGCAACAGTCAGTCTGCGTCCCTGAATGCTGATGGCAATAACAGTATATTTTCTTGCCAGAGATTCCGGAATACGACGGACGGCATCTTCGTCGATATCAATATTGCCCAAATCCACATAGGGAACACGCAGTTTTGCGGCCAGTGCCTTAGACAGGCTGATTTCAGAAATAAAACCCAGCTCGACTACCATTTCGCCAAAACGCTTGCCGGTGTTTTCCGGTTCTTTCTGCTTGGCGAGTACTTCCATCAGTTGTTCCTGTGTGATTAACTTCTGTTCTACAAGATAATCACCGATACGAATGTTTCTCATGAAAAATTACCTCCATCAATTTGATTTTATGTTAAAAAAATATGTCATTTTAAACTAAAGCAGTTTTACTCATCAGGAATATATACAACAGGTTGGGAGCATATCACAGGTTTAAAATACTGCATATTCCGGAGATATACTTCATCCAAAGCCCACTGCATACAGGTAATATGAGTAAAGCAGGGATAAACTGAAAATCCTGTCTGTATTCTGATGGTATCCAAAAACGGCAGAACGTCCGGATTGGATGTCACCACGACAAGCCCCAGCTTATCAGATTTCAATATTGCAAGAAGATGATAGTTTCTTGCTGTTTCTTCCGGAATCAGTTTTACAGCATCTTCATCAATATCAAGATTTTTCAGATTAAGATAAGGAATTTTCAATTCAGCAGAAATTTTCTTGATAGTCTCAATTTCAGGAACAAATCCCAGACTGACAGCACATTCCAGAAAAAACATTCCGGCATATTCAGCTTTTTCAAGTTCAGAAAGAATTTTTACATGCTGTTCCGAAGTGATAAGATGCTGTTCTGTCAGAAAATCGGCTGTATTAAAATTTTTCATCTTTTCTCCTTTCAAATTTCACTTTACGCTTGTAAAAATTGTCGGTCTATGCTATAATATATATATTATCGATTTTTTTCAAGGAGGACATACACAATGCTTCACAATGAATTTATGGAACTGCCGTTCTACATCATGTTTTACCTTATCGTTTCTTTCTATGGGTTATGCATCGGCAGTTTTCTGAACGTCGTTATTTTCCGTCTGCCGAAAGATGAATCGCTTGTCAAGCGTTCTTCGCACTGTATGACATGCGGAACGCCGATTCTCTGGCGGGATAACATTCCGGTGCTCGGCTGGCTGCTGCTGAAAGGCAAATGCCGGAGCTGCGGTGAGCCTATTTCCAAACGCTATCCGATTGTAGAATCTCTGAACTGTATTGTATATTTAATTGCCTTTACTGTACTGGATTTCAGTTTACAGACAATATTATACTGTTTTTTCTTTTCTGCACTGATTTGCATTGCTTTTATCGACTGGGATACACAGGAAATGGATTTGAGAATTTTACTTTTCATTGCATTGCTTGCGCTTCCGGATATTGTGATTTCTGTCATCAGATTATCTTCAGAAGAGAGTTTCCGGAATCTTCCGGAATTTCTGACAGCAGGCAGTCTTCCGCTTGCCTCACATCTGATTGGTCTTGTCTGCATTGGTCTGCCGTTTTTCCTGATTGGGGAAATCAGCGTTCCGATTATTGAAAAGAAATTTGGTGAACGTTTCCGTGCCATTGAACTGGGCGACACTATCCTAATGGCCGCCGGGGGATTGCTGATTGGCTGGAAAGCAACTGTTGTTTCCGCGTTTTTCGGAATCTGTATTGCTGCTGTCTGCGGAATTATCCTGAAAAGAATCAACGGCGAATCGAAATTCGCATTCGGCCCTTATCTGGCAATAGGACTGTTTCTGGGTACGCTGTTCGGTGAACAGCTTCTTGACTGGTACATGGCATGGGTCACATATGACCCGACCCAAGCACTTGCCTGAACAAATTCAAAAAACCGGCAGCCGGAGTGCAATCTTCCGACTGCCGTTTTTTGTGAACGCAGAATCAGTCAGCTCAATGATTGATTTCTGAAGTGTAGCTGTAAATGAAGCAGTAACCAGCATGACCACCGGAATACGGATGCGGACAGCTAGAATCATCTGCTACTTCATACTGAAGTGCGGTCTTGTAATCGGACAATGTGGCAACATCTACAATCTTCTTGACGCCTGTCGAATCTTCAAAAACAGTATAATATGTCTTTTCCGGAATACTTCCGCTGAACAGTTCATGATTATGCATGATATTCATCATAGTTGTGCTGACATTTGTCAGGAAAGAAAAATCTGTATGATTTCTTTCTACTGTTGTCATAATTGTATAGCGTGTGTTTTCCGGCTTGATAGCTTCTGCAAGAGCAGCATAATCTTCTGTTCCGGCAGCGTTGAAATCAGCCACTGTATCAAAACCGCCGAATTTTATCTGCATCGGATAAGATTCATAATACGCTCTGTTGACAGCAATATCAAACGCAGACGGAGCAGTTGTGCAAGATGGTGTTGTACCGAACTTGTATGCATATGTGCCGCTGCGAACCATGCCGTAATACGTCTGAAGTACGTTCCCGCTGATATCTGTTTTGTCATATGATGTATTATCTACCAGCATGACATGAATATTACCTGTTGCGCAATTGGCATCCAGATTGAATGCAGCAAGTGCTGTTTCATCATTCTCAACAGATTCATTCTGAATAATTGCTTTGTAATGGTCATTTGCGAAGTCCTGCACCCAGTCATTCAATACAGTAGTATTGACAACATAGTTGCCATCTGCATCAAAATCTGCCGGCACTTTATTATAGACCGTTACATATTCAGCACCCTGCAATTCGCCTTTGATGTAGTTGGAAACGCCGGTAGCAGCGGCGTTTCCTCCTTCATGCACATCAGCCTGTACCATCATTTTGGTTACAAGCGGCAATATCTGCATAGCAGCAGCCATGATAATTCCAAATATAGCCATTACTACGATTAATTCCATCAAAGTAAAGCCTTTTAATTTCTTATTCATGTCCGCCCTCCTTATTTTCTCGCACCAACTTTGTAGAACTCAAGGTCACCTTGCAGATTGGTATCTGTTCTGTCAGCTTCCTTGTTTCCGAGTGCAGCAGTAGAGAATCTTTCGGACTCATAAGTACCATAGCTGCCCACCTGGATATCCACAGAAACTACTGTATCTTCTCCATTGAGGTCAGTTGGTTCAAGAAAATCATCTGTGCCGGGGACTTTCAGCACCTCTTCATTCTTAGTGCTGACAACAGGGGCTTCTACATTGACTTTGTTGTTCACTCTGTTGGTATTCAGCATGACAGAAGAAGCCGCTGAACCGAGTCTGGCCATCACCATTCCGGCGACACCCAGGACTGCGATTGCCACAATGACTTCAATCAGGGTCATGCCTTTGAGTTTTTTTGTTTTCATATCACAGCACCTCCTGATTAATAGTTATTGAAATATAGAACTTTGGAATTGTTCTGTGTTGCAGTTACCACACCGCTTCCGTCGGGAACCCAGCGCATTGTGCCGCCGCCTGTACCGAAGCCGCTGCTGCTGTTTGTGCCGTCGTCGATGGTAACATAAACGAGGTCCCATGTTCTGTTGGCTACCAGAGTGATATCTTCTGCAATCAACTGGCCGATAACACCTACAGAAGCATTATTGCCTGTACCTGCACCAAGCTGGCAGGTAGAACCTCTGGTATTGGTATAGTTAATTGTTGTACCAATCTGAGGAGCAAGACCCGCTTTGAATATCATTTCCGGAGCTTGAATTAGAGCTGTTGCGAATGTAGGTCTGCTACAGTTCATATCCAGAACAGCATTAGAGCCGACAGAATAGATAATCAGATTGGGGCATCTGTTGCCGTTTCCGTCAACGTTGGAGTTTGCAACGCTGGTGTAAACAGCATTCAGGTCAAGAGTACCAGAAGCTGTGCTGGAGTTGAGAACATCCGAAGTACCATAGGGCTTATTAATCAATGTATCCCAATAGTATTTGGTAAAGAGACCGCCGCCGCCATTGCCCATGCTGACAGTATTCTTGACATAAACTTCTACTCTGGAGCTTGTTTCGTCAGCGATTAAAGAAGTACCATTCTGGCTGTCGTCTTTGAATGTGCAGCTGTCGAGTACAATAGAGACATCAGTAGAGGGGTCAACATAGATATTATGATTGATTGTCTGGCTGATAATCTTGCAGTTTGACTTGATGACATAGCATTCCATGGTGCTGTCATAATAGAAGTTTGTTGTAGTTTTATCAGCAGGGTCTGTAGGCAGTGAGCTTAATGTAATGCTTGGCCATGTGCTTTTGACTTCTGCTTCTCTGAATTCTACTGTGCCGTCTGCTTTAGTCACATTTCTGTCAGTTTCGGACTTATAGAGGTCAACATAGTCCACAGTGGTAGGAGTTACCAGACCGATAGTATCTTTGATATTAGCGAGTTCAAATTCAGAAGGATAAACATCTGTATTACTGTTGAGTGCTTTCACACTTGTGCCAGTGGTCGCTGTTTTGGTAGCTGTTGCACCGGACAATGTTATTACATTTGCATTAGCTTCTGAATTTTTGCTGAAATCAGGGTCAGTTGAAGTAAAATAGCCGATTGCATCAGCAGGGTCTGTAATGCCAGCAGGAGTATTGAACCATACTTCGCCATGAGTTTCATTGCTTGTTGATTCCGGAGTAATCACTGCACCAGAACCATCCACCACCATCTCATGTTTTACATAAGTATAAGTAACTGCGAACTGGCTGCCCCAGCCATAAGCACCCTTGAGTGTAGGTGTTCCAGGAGTATAGTCAGTGTACCATGTTTTCTGGTAGCCTGTTACTGCTCCGGGAGCAATGGCAGCATTACCAGTGTAGCCGCTTACAGTAGCAAGATTTCCGGATACTGTGAGCTTACCGCTGTTATTAATTGTAGTGGCATAGACATTGCCTTTGCAGATAACCTCTGCATTGCTTTCGATTACCAGAGGGCCATTGACGATAATATCACCATCAACAGTTACTTTCTTATTGCCCTTGATTGTCAGGCCGGAAGCATTATCCACACGGATATCACCATGAATTTCATAATCACCATTGTTCATATCCAGTGTGAGTTTGTTCTTGGAGAACAGGTTGCCATAAATTTTACTTCCTTTGTAGTTTTCAACATTGACATCTTTGGATGCCGTGAACAAGTTGGAATCTGCCCAGTTGTAGAGTTTTGTCTGATGGCTTCCGTCGCCGTCATACAGATATGTCTCTTTGCTGGGGTCCATCAAATACATATCGCCATATACTGTAGGTCCGATTTTGTTTCCGCTGCCGACAGCGTTTCCGCCCTGCAAAGAACCTACATAAAGATTGGTAGGCACTTCCGGGCAACCAAAAACGGCTGTAGAGTCAGACTGCAATTTCAGAGTTCCGCCGATATACATATAAGGTGTCTTAGTATAATCATAGCTTCTCATCGGAACACCGTCGGTTTCTGTTGCTACATCAGTGAAATAACCAATTTTGACAGGATTTCCGGAAGCGTTTCTGTAGAGAGTGCCATCAGCGTTTTTCTGATACTTGATTACTTTTACCTTGTTGTCAGAAGTATCCAGTTCTGTTTTGTAAGCACTGCTCCACTGAAAATCAGTATAATCTGTTTTGAGCTGATTTGCCTGACTTTCAGTATAGTTTCCTGTTACTGCGAAGAAGTCGCCAGGAGCAGAAAAATGAAATTTTACATACAAACCAACGCCAGTAGTTGCGTTGCCGTTTACATAGAAAGGAGAGTCGATAATAACGGGGTTGTTACCCAGTGTGTAAGTGTCCTGAGTTTTCTTAGCAGGGTCAATACCGATGTAAGTACCACCAGTGATATAACCGCCGACCGCGAAACTTGTAGAGTCGCCCATAGAAACGTACGCACCGCCGTTATTGAAACCAGAGTTGCCGCTGAATTCCCAGTGACCGCCGCCGGGAGTTGTTGTTGTTTCAACATCCACAGCTGTATAAGCAGTATATGTGGTGTCTGCCAGCGTTTTATCAACAGTAACTGTCATTTCATAAATCTTGTAAGAAGCCCAATGATTTTCACTGTTCAGGAAAGTCTGTCTCTGGGGAGTCTCAGATATAATGACATCATAAGTTGCACCGCTGTCGCCCATGGTAACAGGAATGGTAATGCTATTTCCATTTTTAGCACCATTGATGATATCAGTACAGATACCGCTGCCGGTTGTATCATCTGCGATGGTATTGCTTACTGCGTCCAGAACGGCTCTGGCAATTGATTCTGTCTGTACTTTTTGATATTTGCTGTACGCCCGGTTACTTGCTGTTGTTGCAAGTGCAAGCGTACCGACAAGGAATACTATCATGACCATCATTACTGCGACGACGGTAAAGAGGACAGTACCCTTGACGCGCTTGGGGTTTGTTGCTTTCTCCTTCATCATTCTAACCACCTTTCACGATGATTGCAGCTCTCACATCCGTACAGGATGTGAACCGAATTTTGTTTTTTCTTCATTAGTCGCCAAGAACAGGTTCATCAATCGGCATTGCATTATAGAATGTAATGCTCAGGTTTATAGAAGATTCGCCCTGACCGTCAGCAGCAGCCGGAACATCTCTTGTTACCTGTGTAACAGTGCCGTCTTCAGCAACCTGCTGTTCTGTGATAGTCTGGGTCTGTCCTTCGCCGAAAGTATAATCTTCAATAGAGATGCTGGTAATACGGACAGCGTTATCAGCAATATCCTTACCGAAGCCTTCTTCGCCTTCGCCGGTTGCACCTTCTACGGTTGCGCCTTCTTCAGCATTGAACTTGTCGAGGAAAGTCATGAGATTTTCTTTTTTGCCGGTTACTTTCAGGGTAACTGTATTTGCCATTACTTCTGCGGTATCTCTTTCAGAAAGAGTACTGCTTGTTTTCAGCAAATCGGTTACCTGCTGTGCATACTTGCCGTTGATGTCGGCACTTTCCAGAAGGGAATAGGTCAGCACATCAGGAGTCTGATAGTAATAATCCAAAGTTTTGGAAGAAATACCGCTCATGCCGATGGTTTCTACTTTCAGTTCGCTTTCATCAACAATAGGACGTACATATTTTTCAAGAATATAATTGGCATTGGTATTATCGAATGTCTCATTGACGGGCTGAAAAGCTTCATTGATGAACATTTCCGCGATTTCTCTGGAATCTTTATACTCAGCAGTAATACCTTCTTTGAGGACAGGAATCTGCTGTAATTTTGCATCAATGCCTTCCCATTCTGTTTTGGTTTCTTCATAGATAGCTCTGTCAGCTACTAAGGTATTATATTTCGGACGAATCAGTGCAAAGAAACCGACAGCCAGAATAATAATTACACTGATAATCAGAAGAATCATTTTGTCTCTGTAACTCATTTCACGCATCATAATGCATCACGCTCCTTTTCTAATTTACTCTGCTTCAACAGGGGTTTCTTCAACAACAGGGGTTTCTTCAACAGTTTCTTCTTCGATTACGGGGAGTTCATTCGGCAGCATCTGGATTGTCAGATTAAATTCAACAGTGTTTGCGCCGTTTTCGTCAGAAGAAGCTGCTACATCATAGCCGGAATAGGAAACAAAGTATACAAAAGGAAGTTCAGCATCCTCTGCATCCTGTCCATAGTTATCATAGAGATATTGTACAAGTGCAATCGGATATGCCTGTGAAAATTCTTCTGTTGATTTAATTGTAATCGGAACAGACAGAACACCGTCTGCATAATCAATAGAGAATTCGGGAGCATCATCTACACCTTCAGTTTCAGAAGCCACGGTTGTGATTGCTTCTTCTACAGCGGTATAAATACCTGTTCTGATAATCGGCTGGGTATTGTAAGCATCTCTTGCAGTGATGATATTTTCAGCATAAGCATGAACGTTATCTTTCATTATCTGAAGGTCATCATACTGCTGGAGTTTTGCGGCAGTATCGGGAGAGTCAATAGTTGCGCGGAGTTCAGCCGTTTTGCTCTTGGTGCTTGCATCCATACCAGCCAGCACACCAAATGCCACGCCGACAATGATAACAGAAAGAGCCACACCAGCAATTGCCACGATGTTAAACGAATGGTCATCCTGCGGTACTTTACCGGCAATACCGGCATTCGCTGCATCTGTTTCCAGCAGGTTGATATGCTCAGTCAGCTTGTCACGCTTGAACATGCCACCGATAGCATTGGCATACAGCGAGAAATTCAGATTCTGGTGACCATGAATCTGACCTGGTGCTCTCAGACGGCTGATTTCAATATCATTAGATTTCTGTTCTTCCTGAATGCGCTTATACAAATCGGGCTGTGCATCAATATCGCCGTAGAAGACAACGTTTCTGATTTCTTCCGAACCTCTGATTCTTGCGAACTGGAGCATACGGTAGATATTTTCATTGACTGCTTCAAAGATATAATCATCCGGATGGTCATAGTCTTCCGGGTCAATAGAAGCGAAACGGGAGAACGACAGGGTATTGTTTTCATACAGGTTCAAGCTGATGAAGTTTGCATCCACCTGTACAGCGAGCAAGGGCATTTTGGCTTTGTTTTGGCCGTCTGCAAGCAGCACTTTTGTGATAGCGTTGCAGCCAATCATGACAGACTTCAACTGAATGTTGAGCATGTTAAAAATTCTCTTGTAGCTGTCAACTACATCCTGCGGGCAGGCAGTTGCAAGAATTTTCTGTACTTTGTTGCCGTTTTCGTCATCTTCCGGCTCACCTACAATAACATAGGCAACGGAATAGGAATCGTCGATATTAATCTGATTCTTGAGTTCAAGACGGACATTCTTCATGAATTCAGATTCTTTCGGATTCGGAGGAATCATCAGTTCCTTGAAGACGGTCTGGTTGGAAGAAATGGCAATGACGGCTTCCTTGTCGGCAATATTGGCATTTTTAAGTGCCTGGTTGATTTTACCGGCGACACGGTTCGGGTCATTGACATGGCCGTTGACGATAACAGATTCGTCAAGTTCGAGTTCAGCAGCAGCACTGATTTTGATTTTGCTGCCGCTTTCTGTACCTTTAATGATTCGGATATTTCTATCAGTAATATCAAATGAAAGCATTTACTTTTCCACCTCTCTGTTTTGTATCATTATGCTGCGATTGCGTCGAAAGAGCCATACAGTGCCGGGAAGATAGCTGCAAGCAGCAGACCAACAGCGACACCCATGACAATAATCATGAGAGGCTCTAACATTCCGACCAGACGGCCGACTGCGGAGTCAGCTTCTTCGTCGTAGTAATCGGCAGTTTTTGACAGGATAGTATCCAATGCACCGGCTTCTTCACCTACGAAGATGATAGAGCAGAACATGGAATCAAAAATTTCTGTTCTCTGAATAGAGGACGAGAGTGTTTCACCCTGTTTTACTTCGTCAATCACATTTTCAAACAGTTGTGAAATATAGCTGTTGCCGAGGATTGCAGAAGAACGCTTCAGGCAGTCTACCATAGAAATACCGGAAGAATACAGAGAAGCCATTGTACTTGCAAAACGTGCGGTATAGATTTTGACAACCAGAGGGCCGAAGCCGGGTCCCTTGATGATGAACTTATCCCACTTAAGACGAGTAGACGGAATTTTGAGCATGTAAGTCACAGCAAAGACGATGCCTACAATTGCCGCAACATAGATATACCAGAACTTGACAAGAGAATCACTGAAGCCCATCATGACTTTTGTCAGTCCCGGCATGTCATCGGGGTTTTCGTACATACCGGCGAATGTCGGCATAATGAACACGAACATGAAGATAATGATAACCAGCATCAGCACACCGAGTACCAAAGGGTATGTCATAGCCCCTTTGATAGTATTGTTCATTCTGTTCTGTTTCTGGTAATAGTCTGACAAATCCTGCATGATGGTATCCAAAGAACCGGACTGTTCGCCGGCGGAAACCATTGCGACCATGAAGTCAGGGAATACGCCTCTGTACTGTAAAAGGGCATCTGAGAAAGATTCACCTTTTTGTACATTTTCGTAAACATCCTGCCAGACTGCCTTAGCATCTTCTGTCGGCTGTTCCTTGCTCAGAATATCAAGTGCTTTTACCAGGGTCAGACCGGAAGTCAGCATAGCAGCGAGCTGACGGCAGTTAAAGGCCAAGTCTTTGGTATTAAAGTTCTTGATAGTCTTTTTCTTCTCGATTTCTTTTTCCTCGTACTTGGTAACAGTATAGCCTTTGTCTTTCATCTGCTTCTGAAATTCCTTGATATCATCTGCATTGACAGTACCTTTTACCTGTTTACCCGCTGTTGTAGTTGCAACGTAGGAAAAACTTTTCATTTGACCACCTCCAATAAAATTTGGGCTTTCATAGTTTTGGACATGATATGCATTTCAGCATAATATCCCAGTATCTTAATTATACCATTTGCCTGAAAAAAATGCAACTGTATTTTTACATAAATCCAGAAATTTTTTTTAGAAATTTTCACTAAACCGACGCACTGAATATACAAAATGTAATATTTCAAAATTATTAGTCATACAATTGAAAACATTCTATTATATAAGTAAAAAAATTTAACTTTATATTTCCTCGCTTTTGCGAAATTCTTTGTATATTTTTTACAAAATCAGATTTGTTTTGTAAACAGAATCCTTCTTTTTTTAGAATCTTATCAAAAAAAGATGAACAAATATTAGTTTTCCTGTGTCTGTTGTTCGGGTTTCTGATTTTCGATATACATACGCAGAACAGAACCGGCCATTTTGTTTATCATGAGCAGGACTTCTTTGGCATGTTGATTACGGTACTGCATGTAAGTATAATAAGCACCCTGAATCAGATACGTAAGAACTACATTGATTTCGAGTGTATCCCAGTCCGGATGCCGTGAAAAGATATACTCTTTCAGGCGATTTTCGAGCCGAACAGCCAGCATTCCGGAACGGCTTCCGGAAAACAGAATACTGAGCAGGCTTTCATTGGCCATCAGCAGACAATAAAGTTCTTCGTTGAAGCGTTCGGTATCAGTAAGGAGCTGTGTGGGGTCAGAAAGTCCGCTGAGGATATCGTCAATGACTTCTTTTTCCAGAGATTCCGAGAGTTCATAAATATCATGATAATGCAGGTAGAATGTTGCTTTGTGGATGGGGGCTTTTTCGGCGAGTTCCCGGATAGTGATTTTTTCGAGAGGCTTTTCACTCCGCAGGGCAAGAAATGCATTGACAATATTTCTCCTGGTGCGCTGTTGTCTTAAATCCATGGTGTCCCTCCTTTCTTTAATAGATAAATCCTGACAGCAGTCGTTTAGGCGACTGTTATCAAAAAATACAGATTGCATAATTCTGGAAAACGGGATATAATATTGATAGGCTGACAGATTCTGCACAGGTACATTATGTAACATATCATAACATTGATTTTATTATAGCAGACTTTCCAGAATTATGCAAGCTTTTTTTCATTTTTTCACAAGGAGGATGCTCTATTGGATATTTACGGTTTTTACACAGGAAAAATTTTCAATGCCCACCAGTATCTTGGTGTGCATAAAACAAGAGAGGGATATGTTTTCCGGGTTTATGCACCGCATACAGAACGGATTACGCTTGTCGGAGAATTCAACAACTGGCAGGACTGGGAAATGAACCGCAGTTACAACGGC